>JBOGLL010000188.1:0-4886 GCA_050746065.1 Terriglobales bacterium
CACAAACTCCACCTTCTCCAGCACCGTCACATCGGCTAATGGATCGCCGTTCACCGAGATGATATCGGCGAACTTCCCCGGCTTGATGGAGCCGATCTGGTCGGCTACGCCGATCAGGTCCGCGGCCCAGATGGTGGCCGACTGGATGGACTGCATGGGTGTCGCCCCGTACTTGATCATCCACGCGAACTGCTTTCCGTTCCAGCCGTGCGGATAGACGCCGGAGTCGGTACCGAAGGCGATCTTCACGCCCGCCTTCACCGCTTTGCGGAAGGCCTGGCGGTGGACCTCGCCCATGAACGCTTCTTTTTCCAGGAAGTCCTTGGGCATGCCCTTTCGCGCCGCCTCGCCCATGATGTACTCGTCGTTGTAGACGTCGGCGACCAGGTAGGTTCCGAGCTGCTTCAGGAGCGCGATGCCTTCATCGTCAAGAAAAGTCCCGTGTTCGATGGAGGCCACGCCCGCGCGCACCGCGTTCTTGATGCCCTGCGCGCCGTGCGCGTGCGCCACCACTTTCAGGTCGTGGCGGCGGGCCTCGTCCACCGCGGCCTCGAGTTCCGCCATAGTGAACTCCTCGGCGCCGGGATCGCTGCCATGGGTGAGCACCGCGCCCGTGGCCAGGATCTTGATGTGGTCCACGCCCTGGTTGTGGATCTCGCGGATGCGCTTGCGCACTTCCTCGGGACTGTCGGCAATGCCGGCGCGCAGGTCATAGGGCAGGCCAATGTCGGTGGCAATGCCGGTGAGCGCGCCCGCGCCTCCTGATACCGTGACATACGCGCCCGCCACATACATGCGCGGGCCGGGAATGAAGCCCTTGTTGATGGCATCCCGGAGGGCTACGTCCACGAACGCGCGATACGTCCCCACATCGCGCACCGCGGTGAATCCCGCCTCCAGCGTGACGCGCGCGTTGGGAATAGAGTCGAAGGCCACTTGGGCCGCGCTCTTGCGCAAAATGAGGATGGGATCGAGGTCCTCGGCATCGCCCACCAGATGCGAGTGGCAGTCAATCAGCCCGGGCAGGACCGTGGCCTGCGACAGGTCAATCACCATGGCGCCGGCAGGAATCTGCACGTCACCGCCGACGGCCTTGATCTTGCCGTCTTCGATGAGGATTACCTGATTGGTGCGGACCGCGGCGGCCTCCACGTCAATCAGGCGCCCGGCCTTGATGGCGGTTACCTGTGCGGGAAGGCTGAGGGCACAGCCAAGAACCAGCAGCATCGTGGCGAGAACTCGTCGCATCCGTAGTCTCCTGGGTCGCATCAAGCGAATCGGTAATATACGATGAGCGCGGCGATTTTGCGCGTAGCGCCGGCGTCCCGCCGGCTGTCGCGTGGGCGTCCCGCCCACGCACTGAGAACCGCGCAGGAGGCCATCATGGTGGAAGCCAGCGTCAACTGGACGGACGGCGAGCGCTTCGTGGGGGCGGCATCGAGCGGGCATGCCCTGGTGGTGGATTCCGACCGCCAGCGCAACACCGGCGCCGGGCCCATGGAACTGGTGCTCATCGGGCTGTGCGCGTGCACGGCGACGGACGTGGTCAGCATCCTGCGCAAGAAGCGCGAGCCCTTCACCAGCGTCGAGGTGCGCGCGCAGGCGGAGCGCGCCCAGGAGCCACCCACCGTCTACGAGACCATCCACTTGATCTACCGCGTCGGCGGCAAAGTGTCGCGCAAAGCCATCGAGGACGCGGTGCGATTGTCGAAGGACAAATACTGCTCCGTTTCGGCAATGCTGCAGAAGACCGCCAAGATCACCAGCGAAATCGAGTACGCGGAAGCGCAGCAAGGTTGAGGGCGACCCTCGCCTCTGCTACGCTGTGTCGGGCTCATGAGCGGGAAGAGCGTCGTCGCCTACACGCAACGCGGCTGACCTCTGTGCGGGACTGTGAAGTCCTACCTCTCGGAGAGAGGGATCGAATTCGAGGACCGCAACATCCGCGCCAACCCAGAATACGTTCAGAATCTGGTCGGCAAATACAACAGCCGCACGACGCCCACCGTCGTGATCGGCGAGCAGGTCATCATCGGCTTTGACCCCGAACAAATCGAACAAGCCCTCCGCGAGTAGTCCACACCCCGTACGCGGCTATCTGTATATCGCCGCCGCGGTCTTTTTCTTTGCCGCCACGGCGGCCGTGGGTAAGGCCGTCTTTACCGGACGCCTGGCGGCAGGCGGTGAAGGCGCGCCACCCATCGATCCGCTCATCCTTTCGCAAACCCGCACTACGTTTTCCGTGCTGGTGCTGATCCCCATCCTACTGCTCCGAGGCGGACGGCAGGCACTGGCCATGGACCGCCCCGACCTCGTGCGCTGCCTGGTGCTGGGGATGCTGGGCATCGCCGGATCGAACTTTTTCTACTACTACGCCATCGAGAAGACCACGGTAGCCACGGCCATCATCCTGCAGTACACCGCGCCCGCCTGGGTGTTGCTCTACATGCTGGCGCGACACCAGCAGCGCCCCAGCCTGACGCGTGTCGGGGGAGTCGGCCTCGCGGTCTTGGGTTGTGCGCTGGCCATCGATGTCTTCGGCGAAGGCCGGCTCAGGCTCAATCCCCTGGGAGTCGCAGCCGCCTTCGGGGCAGCGTTCTCTTTCGCCTTCTACAACGTCTTCGGACACGACCTGCTGCAACGCCAGGACCGCTGGAAAGTCATAACCTACGCGCTCCTCGGCACGAGCCTCCTGTGGATCGTGCTCAACCCTCCATGGAAGGTGATGGCTGCAGGCTACACGCGGGAGCAATGGGTCTTCCTCGCCATCTTTGCAGCTACTTCCATGCTCATTCCGTTCTCTTTGTACTTTGCAGGACTCCAGTACCTCGACGCCACGCGCGCCGTGGTGACCAGTTGCCTCGAGCCAGTGTTCGCCATCCTGCTGTCCGTGCTGTTCGTGGGCGAGCCGCTGCATGCGGTGCAAGCGGTCGGAGTCGTCGTGGTGTTGCTGGCCACCGTGCTGGTGCAGAGGCCGGATAATTGATGTGCGATATGCGATGTGCGATATGCGAAGTACATCACACATCACACATCGCACATCACACATGGCACTACTCCAGCTCTTTACCCTTGGTTTCCGGCAGTTGCGTCGCCGCGATTGAAGCCAGCAGAAACGACGCAGCGCAGAGCAGAAATGCGCGGCCCAGGGTCTGACCCGTGGCTACGTAGCCGATCACGTACGGTCCAACTGAACTGAGGGTGCGCGCGCCGTTGTAAGTGAAGCCCAGGGCACGGGCGCGGATGTGGGTGGGAAATATCTCGCTGCCGATGATGCCCGAGCCGGAGAAGAAGCCTGTCCCGAAGAACGCTACCGGGCTGCCCAGCAGCAAGAGCAGCCAGAAATTATTGGCCGTCGCATAAAGCGGCACCAGCACCGCGGCGGTGAGGGTGTAAACGATGAACGCCTTCCGCCGCCCGATCCAATCTGCTACCCATCCAAAGCTGACGTAGCCTGGCAGCATCCCCGTCAGGTTGAGCAACACCAGCAACAGGGTCTTGCGACCTTCGCTGAATCCCAGACCGCCCTGCTCCGGTGCGAGGACGAGGAACGCGGGGATCCAGGTGAACAATCCCCACCAGGCAAACATCCCGAACAGGTTCAGGAAAAGTAATGCGAGCGTGGAGCGCAGATATCGAGGCGCGAAGATCTCGCGGATGGACCCTTCGGAGCTCTGTGCGCCGGAAGATGTGGTCGAGGAGGCCGCCGGACGTTTGCTCCACATTTCCGACTCCGGCACGCCGCGCCGGATCCACAGCGTGACCAGCGCCGGCAGCACGCCGACAAAGAAGACCATCCTCCAGTCAGCGACGCGCAGCACTATCCAGGCCACCATCGCGGCCAGGGCGTAGCCGATGGCAAACGATCCTTGCACGATAGCCAGCGCCTTGGCTCGCAGATGAACGGGCCAGGTTTCAGCGACCAAGGTTGCTCCCGTGTTCCACTCACCGCCCATCCCCAATCCGAGGATGAAGCGGAACACGGCCAGCATGGTGACCGAGGTGGAAAGGCCGGAAGCGAACGAGCAGATGGAATACGTAAGGATGCTGAGCATCAGGCCCTTCTTGCGGCCCATGCGGTCCGCCAGCAGGCCGAAGAGCATTCCTCCGAAGCCCGACGCCACCAGCGTGAGTGTTCCCAGGAGCCCCGATTGTGCCTTGCTCATGCCCAGTTCGGTCATCACGTGGGTGAGGACCAGGGCATAGAGCATCACGTCAAAGCCGTCGAGCATCCAGCCTAGCGCCGCCGCCAGCAGGGTTCGCTTCTGGTCGCTTGAGGCTTGGGAAAGACCCGGAAGGGCGGCGGTGGACATGAAGGCGCGATTGTAACAACAGCCGTCAGCAGCCAACGACTAACGACCAACGACCAACGACTGCAGTAACGCGAAGTAACGCCGCGCCCTTCGCACGTCGTGCGCAATCTGTTCGCGCAGAGCTTCGACGGACGGAAACTTGATTTCCGAGCGCAGCCGGTGGAGGAACCCGATCTCGATTTCGGTGTCCGCCGTGACTTCCAGGGGATGGAAGTGCATCAGGTGGCTCTCCACGGCATACGAGTCTGCGCCGAAAGTCGGGCGGACGCCGACGTTGGTCACTGAATCAAACCTCACGCTGTCCACCCGTGTGCGCGTGATGTAGACGCCGTTCGCGGGCACGACGTCATCGTACCGGCTTAGGTTGATCGTGGGCACGGTGAACTTATGGCCGTAACCGCGTCCGCGTCCGGCCGTGGAGACCATGCTGAACACGCGCCCCAGCAGCCGCCGGGCGCGCGTCACCCGGCCTTCGCCCAGAAGCTCGCGGATGCGGCTGCTGGAAACAGCATCGCCGCGCACCCGCATCTCCGGGTAAACGTGTACTTCGAATCCGAAAGCGCGGCCGAACTC
>JBOGLL010000189.1:0-8075 GCA_050746065.1 Terriglobales bacterium
CGATGTAGGGCTGGGAGATGGTCTGCCCCTCTCCGATGGGCAGTGGGTGGTCTCCGTAGGCGTCAGCCACGCGCTCCGGCGGCACAAACTCGTGCCGTGGAACCCGCTCCATGGCCGCGAGCACGCGTTCATCGCGGATGCCGCGGTCGCGAAGCTGGACCACCACCATGCCCAGGCGGCGCATGCGGAAGGCATCGGACGGAGACGGTTCGCTCATGGCCGGTATACGGCCAATCCTAGCGCTTCCGCTGGCGGATGCGAATCTCGAATCCGAGCACGCCGTTCTGGTCGCGCACCGCAATCACCGAAATCGCCTTGGTGAACGCCACTTCCGCCTGCACGATCTGCTGCGCCGACTGGGAGAGATTGGTGATGTAGGTTAGGGTGACGTTGTTGGACACCTGCTGCTCAATGGTGAGCCGCGCGTTGGGATTGTTTTCCGGCCCGCCGACCTGAGGATCGATCTTGATGCGGCTTACGCCAAACAGTTTCTGCACGCGGCTGGTGAGCGAGAGATTGAGCGCCTGCGCCAGCAACGCACTGGAGGTGGCGTCGTAGGGCGTTTCTGTGACCTGCCGGGTCACCACGGCTTCTTCGTGGGTACGGCCCAGTGCCAGCAGCGCAATGATGTCGGAACTGGGTAGTGGCGGATCAGAACGGTAGGTGATGCTGGGCCGGTCGACGTTGCCGTGGAAACCGATGGTGATGTCATATTGGCGGACGCGCGCGGCCGCATCCAGGTCAATCACGGGTGCGATGCTCGCCGGATTCGAAAACGTCACCGAACCCTGCGTGAGCTGATATTCCGTGCCGTTAAACAGAATGCGGCCTTCCGTCATGTTCACGCGCCCGAGGATGGCGGGATGCGCCGCCGTGCCCCGCAGCCGCAGGTCGAGGTCGCCGGAAAGCCGCGCCAGCGAGGTTTCCACCTGCAACTCGGGTGTGGATACCACGCGCACATCCAGGCGCAGGCTCTCCATCGCGGATCCCCGGGCGCGTATTCCTGGACTCAGGCGGGCCCGTGTGAGGAAGGCGGCCAAATCGAAGCCGGGACTCACTCCGAAGCGAGTCACCGTGATTTCTCCCGAGAGGATCGATCCGGCGGCGGAACCCACGAAGCGCAGGTCGGCATCGGCCACCGAGCTGATGCCCGGCGGATAGCGCAGGCGGATGTCCTCGCCCACGGCCGTCAGATTGAAGTAGAGGCCGCGCGCGTAGGTGATGTATCCGCCCAGATCAAGCCTGCCGCCTCCGGTGCGAGCACTGAGCGACTGCACCTGCAGGCGGTTCTCGTTGAACATCAGCTCGCCGTTGATGTCGCTGAGTGCATTGGGTACGTCAATGAACGAGATGGCTCCATTGGCGATGGCCATCTTGCCCTGCAACTGAGGGTTGGCCATGGTCCCTCTGGCCACGACGGACAGCGTAGTCGTGCCCTGCGATTGCACGTCCGGATCCAGCGACTGCAGCAGGCGGAGATCCAGGCCGCCCCGGGCCTCCAGATCGAGCTGGCGCTCTCCCGCCAGGCCCACTTTCCCCCAGGCAGAGAAATTCGTGCTGTCGCCCACGATGTGAAAGCTGCGCACATCCAGAGTCTGATTGGAAATGGAAAACAACAGCGGACCCTGGTTCTGCAGCTGCACGTTCTCCACGTCAAGCGCCAGTTGATCCACGGTTGCCTCGATGCTGAGTTCGCGCGGCCGGCGCAAGGGGCCGGTCACCTTCCCTGTACCCGCGATGCGCGAGTGTCCCGTCAGGCGTCCTTTGAAGAACGTACGCAACAGCGGATCTACATCCAGTTCGGCGAAGCGCAGGGAAATCTCGGCCGGCCAGTCGCCACGCAAGGAGGCCTTGCCCTCCGCAGAGAGCTCTGCCTGCTGAAAATGAGAGCGCGCAGTCAGGTGCAACACCTCGCCGCGGGTCACGGCGTCCGCCTCGAAGTCGCCAGCCTCTTCCCCGTTGAGCACCAGGTTGCGCACCTTCAAGGTGCCGCCGAACTGCGGCTGGCCGGCGGATCCGGAACCCTGCGCAGTGAATTCCGCCTGGCCCGCCAGCGACCAGCGCGGATTCTGCAGCCTTGCCAGTTTGGCGAGTTCGAAACCTGAGCCCTTGAGGTCAAAACGGAAGCGCTCGTCGGAGAAGCGCCAAGCAAGGTCGCCCTCCACCCGGCTGCCGTTCTGCGCCAGGCTCATGTCCATGAGTTCGAGCTCGCCGGCGTTGTACTTCAGACTAGAGGTCAGCGATGAGAATGGCTCATCGAACAGCGTCCCCTGCGCTACGCGCACGTTGCCCGCACCCGTGAGCGCGCGCCAGGGCCCGGCCAGCGAAAGCGCCATGTCCACCCGGCCGGTCAGCGGATAACTGACTCCCACGATCGCTTGCAGGTCGGTAAGGTCTGCATCGTGCAGATCCAGGCGTGCGCTCAGCGGAGTCTGCTCGTTGAACCGCCCGTCCTGCAGCGCGGCCCCGAACTCGAAATCAAGGCGGGCTTTGCCCTGCGTCCAGGTGCCGTTGCGCGCTTCCATGCGCTCCGGCGAGTAGTACAAGAAGAATGCAAGGCTGTCCGCACGCAGTGTCATGGGCTGCGAAGGGGCTGTCGTCCCGGCTCGGGGAGTTTGCGGGAACAGAAATTCGACACCGAATGCGGCGACTTTGCCGCTGGCCCGGAACGCCGACAGCCGCCCGGAGCTGCTTCCCGTGAACGACGCATGCCCGCGCGGTTCCAGCTCGACTGGCAGGCGGACTCCCAGGGCCTGGAGCGAAGGCAACAATTCCGCGAGATCGCCCGTCGCCACCTTCCACTGCATTTCTTTGCCGGGCGCGCCGAAGGTGCCGGCGGCCTCGACGCGCGTCTTGCGCGCCGCCAGCCACGAGGGCTCGAGATCGAGTGTGCCTGATGCCGCGCGATAAACGCCTTTCACGCTTCCCGCGAGCGGCAATTGATTCGGGTCGTCGAAAAGCGGCGGGGCGACTTCCAGCGCCAGTTCGGCCGACGCGGATTCCGGCGTTCCCTTCCATGCGAAATTCACCGTGCCGGACGCCGTCCCCGCAAGGCGCAGCCGGTCGAGCGGCATGGCCGGGTTGGCAACCGACTCCGCCATGCGTCCCGCTTCCAGGTTGGCAAGCTGGAGCTTCGCCCATCCGGCTTGAGGTCCGGCCTTGCTCCAGTCCGTCCAATGCGTGATCTCGGCACGTCCGGTCGTGGTGCCGCCCCAGAGCTGCGCGAAGATGCGGGAGGCAACCAGGCGCTCCGAGTTGAGTGAGAACTCCGATCCACCGTTCAGCCCTGCGAGCCGAACCCTGCCGCTCTGCCACGCCAGGCTGCTCCACCTCAGCTTCCCTGAAGAAGCGACGCCTTCCTTGCCGTAACTTCCCTTCCCTTCGAGCATCACGCGGCCGGCACGAAGCGGTGGGAGGGAAATTGTCGCGCCGATCTCGCGCGCGGCGAGGTCGGCGGAATATGCGAAGTCTGCTTGAGGTGCGTCGAAGTTTTCCAGCTTGCCGCTCATCTCGACCTTCGATCCTTCGGAGTCCGCCTTGAGCGATGACACTTGCAGCGACGCTCGCCCTAACTGAAACTCGACGTTCACCGCGGCCGCCAGTGCGGGCCGGCCTGCATTGCTGAAGCGTGCCTGTTGGGCGATGACGGTACCGCTGTATTGGTCAGCCGACGACCGGCGCAGCAGCGCGCTCACGTCCTCTGCGCTGAGATCGAACGGTATGCGCTCCTGGTTCCAGCGCAATTCTCCCTGGGAGACGGTCAGCCTCTCCAGCTCCAGGTCAAACAATGCCGCAACCGGTGACCGATCACTCGGAGCACGCTGTACGCCTCCGACGTTGGTGGTTCCGTCGGGAAACGTGACGATGTGGATCACCGGCTTCTCGACCACAACTTCCTGCAACCCGACCTGCCGTTCAAGAAAGGAGAGCACTTTCACGCGCACCAGGACCCGGTCCGCATGCAGCAAGGGCGCTTCGCCGGCAGGTTCGCGGCCGCGGATGGTGAGATCGCCGGCCTCCATCTGAAGATCCCAGAGGCTCCAGTGGAATCGGCCGAGCTCCACCTTGCCGCCCGTCGCCGTTTCCAGGCCCTCGACCAGGCGGGTGCGCACGCTCTGCTCGAAGGCATCGCTGGATAGATACCAGAGTCCCAGCAACACCACGGCCAACAGGACGACGAGTGTCCAGCGCAGCCAGCGGCGCTTGCGGGGCGGGTTGGGCGTTTCTTCCGTCACTTCACCTCGATGCGGCTCTGCGCGCGCAGAGCCTTGAGCCAGGCGGTGAGCAATTCGCTCACTCGCTCTTCCGCCAGCACGCGCTCAATGCGGGCGCGTACTTCTTCGAGCGGAGGCACCGGGCTCCGCTTTTGCTGAAGTTCGGGCACCAGCCGGTCGCGGTAATAATTCTGAATGGAGTCGGCATCCACATAGACGCTGGGATGGAAGCGCTGGTCCACGTAGCGCTCTAAGTCGATTTGCCGGGCGATGCGCTCAGCCAGGACGCCCGCAGTGAGGCCGTGGCTTGCCAGGAGCGCCTTCCATCCCGCTTCCGTCGCCGCCCCGGGCATGTCTTTACGGATCTCGCGGATTCGCGCTGAAACTTCGCCGGGCGCGGCGCGAGCAAAGCCTGTCGTTTCCATCTGCTGTACCAGCAGGAGCTGGTCGATCAGTCGGTCCAGCGTCGCCCTTCGGTCGGCCGGCGTGAGCTGATCGAGCGGGCGTCCGTTGAGGAAGCACTCATAGCGCAGAGCGTCGTCCCATTCGCTTTCCAGGACCACACCGTTGTTCACCGTGGCCACGACGCGGTCCAGGATGTCGCCTCCGGCGAGGTCCGGCTGCGCCGCCAGAACGAGCATTGTAATCAGAACGAACTGGATCCAGGGTTTCATCAAAACGTCTGCCCGATGCTGAAAGAGAAATTCAACCGCCTCAGGGTCTCCGACCGTCCTTCCGAACGAACGGGGAAGGTCGGCGGATTCAGGTTGTAGCCGATGTCGAAGCGCACCGGGCCGATGGGCGTCTTGTAGCGCAGTCCGGCGCCGATGGCGTGCGACGTGTAGTCCAGATCGCACGTCGCCGTGAGCGTGAGCAACTGGCACTCACGCTTCGACTTCTGGGAAAAGCGAAACAGGTTGGCAAACAGGTCAGCGGGCGTGGAGAACACGTTGCCGGCATCGTGGAAGATGACCGCGCTCACGTTCTCGCCCACCCAGGGCAGGGCCATGGGCGGAAAACGAAGCTCCAAGTTGTTGAGGAAGATGGCGCCTCCCCCGATGGGGAACCCGGTCTGGCGGTCGCGCGGCCCCGCCTGGTTCAGGGCGAAGCCGCGGTGTGAGTTCGCGCCGCCGCTGAAGAACCGCTCCGGCAGAGGGATTTCTGTCAGCGAGCCCACGTCGAGCGGATCTTCGAGCCCAATGCGGGTAGAGCGCGCAAGAACAAAATGCTTGCCGAAGCGCCTGCCTCCCAACAGATGATACGTGGAGTTCTGAAAGAACAGGCGCCAGAAATTGGCCTCGGAGCCGAAGACGCTGGAGGAAACGCCGGTATCCAGGATGTAGTAGCTGCCCTTGCTGGACTCGAGGGGATTGTCACGCGTGTCGCGGATGTAGTTGAAGCTGGGGATACCGACCCGCACCGGCCGGGAAAGCAGCGGGATGAGGTTCGGTTCTACCGCCAGTGTGTCCGGGTCCACTTTCACGCGACGATAGGTAAAGCGATACAACAGAGTGGTGGCCTTGCTCCATCTGTGCTGGGCTTGCAGCGAACCTTCCAAACGCTCGGAGGTAAACGTGCGCACGTCGCGCGTGGTGTCGAACAGTGTGGTGAACGAGAACTCCAGGTTCTTCTTGTTGAACCAGCGGGGCACAATGTAGGAAATCAGCCCGCGCTGTTGCAAGCGGCCGATGCGAGACCTGAAGACAATGGTGTGGTCGCGCCCGCGGAAGTTGATGCGGGTGACGTCGAAGGAAAAGCGCGGGCTCACCCCGGTGCGCGCCTGCGGCTGGCTGCCACCCGGCTCGGATCCGGTCTGCACTTCGAACCCGAAGCCGTAATCAAAGGTGTAGCGTTTCGCCTCCTCCACCTGAACCACCACGTTCTTGCGGGTGGCCCTGCCTTCGGGATTGGCCACCGCCAGGCTCACTTCGTTGAAGATGCCCAGGTCGTAGAGCTGGCGCTGGGTCTCCAGCATATCGCCGGCGCTGATGGGTGCGCCCTCGCGCATCGGGGACTCGCGCTCGACGATCCACGGTCGTGTTGTCCTGAGGCCGGAAACCACGATGCGGTCCACGAAAAACTGCGTTCCCTCGTGCACGCTGTACACCAGATGTACGCGGCTGAGGTCACTGGGGTCGGGTTCCACGGCCGGCTCGAAGGTCGCTTCGGGGAATCCGCTGTTGAAATACAGTTTCAGCACCGCTTCGCGATCCGTGACCAGCTTCTGCTCGGAGTACGGCTGCCCGGCGGTGTTGGAGATCACGTCCAGCAATTCCTCTTCCGGGATCAACTGGTTGCCGTTGATCTTCAAGGATGCCACGCGGACCAGGCGGCCTTCGTCAACCTTGAAGGTGATGGATAAGTGGCCCTTTTTGCCGTTGTAGTCATTCACCACGTCGGCCGCTACCTTCACCTGCGGGAACCCGGTGTCGCGATAGAGCTGTTCGATGGATTCGATGTCCGCGTTGAGCAGCGACTGGCTGAAACGCCCGTGGGGCAGCAGCCAGCCCGCTTCCCGGATCAACAGGCGTTCGCGGATCACGTCTTCCATATAGAAATCGTTGCCCTGAATCGCGACCCTCACCACCTTGTGGCCGGCGCCCAGGTTCACCGTATAAACCACTCGGTGCACGTCCGCGGCGGAATCGAGTTCACTCCGGTAGTTGACGGTGGTTTCGAAGAAGCCGCGGGTCTGGAAGTAGTCGCGCAGGTTGCGGCGGCCCTCGTTGAGCAGGTCGTCGTCCACTGCATTCTCTTCATATACCGGGATGTATTGCCGGATGAGGCCGCGGCGCAGGCTTGCTCCCTCCATCTGGATCTCCACCCGAGGGCCGCGCTGCACGTGAAGCACGTAGTCCACGGTGTTGGTATCCGGACGGTATGTCCTCTCGCGGGCCGAGATCTCGAGTTCCAGCCGTTGTTCCTTCTGGTACTTCTTGCGCAAACGCTGCAGCGCCTGCGTGACCCGGCTGGCGGTCGCGCGGTCCCCGGGACGAAGCTTCGCGATGCGCAGGACCTCATCCGCGCTGAATCCCGGGTCGCCCTCCACTTTCACCTTCCCGACGCGCGCGCCTTCGCCGGCCTCGACTCGCAAGACCACGTCCACCAGTTGTGTCTCCGGATGCAACGCGTGCGAGGCGGTGACGGAGCCGCGATAGTAGCCGTGGTCTTCGAGTGCGCGCTTTACGCGCGCCAGGGCAGCCTGCAAAACCGCGTCGCTATAGGCCTCGCCGAGCTGCAGTTTGGACGCGCTGAGCAATTGGCGTGGCGTGGGCGGGGCCTTGGGCCCGCCTTCCACCTGTAGCGAGCCGATGTAGTATTTCTCGGTGGCGGTGAACACCAGGGTGAGTTCGCCATCCGGACGCCGTTCCGCCTCGGCCTGGACGTCTGCAAACAACCCGGTAGCATGCAGCGCCTGCAGACTTTGCCGTACCTTGGCACGATCGAGCGGCTGCCTTTCTTCCTGCTCCACCAAACCTCGTATTCGCGAAATCTGAGCAGCGGTGGCGCCCCGCCACTGAATCTCGTGCACCGTGCTTCCGTAGAGATCCGAGGAGGGGCTGGGCGCGGACGGGCCTTGTGCGAGCGTGGCCGGGGCCGCGCCGTCTTGCTGGGAGGGCTCCGGCGGAGGAGATGCCGGGCCGCTTTGCGCGGCACAAGTCATCGCCAACAGCAGGATCCAAAGCTGCGCTGCTCTTGCTCGACTCAAGAAGTGTCCTGATGGCTGCGGCCGAAAAGCGGAGAACTTGTTAGTTCAGATGAGCTTCTGCGGTCCGCGCGTTGCACCGCGGCCGCAAGCCGGATGCTCGAAAAAGGGGGCGTGCCCGAGCGCCCCGACCTCCTTTCTATAATAATGGTTGG
>JBOGLL010000190.1:0-5375 GCA_050746065.1 Terriglobales bacterium
GACCCGGCAGTTGCGGGGTTCAATCCTGTGCTCGCGCCGGCCCGGCCGAGGGCGGCGGGGCTACACGTTACGTTCTCTCGTTGACCTCTCTAGCTGCGCGCACTCCCGAATAGATCGCGCCCTGCATCCAGCCTGGCCAGGGTGAGGTGTGCTCGCCGGCAAAATGCACCCGGCCTTCCGGCTTCACGATGTGCGGGAAGTGGGCGAAATTCCCGGGCGTGAACAGGCAGAGCGCACCTCGCGACCAGGGATGCTCGTCCCAGCACCAAGAAGTCCCGGTCTCGCACTGTTCGCGCAGGCCGGGAAAGACCTTCCCCATTTCCTCCACGCCGAAATTCACGCGCTCGCCGGGATTCATGGCAGCCACACGGCGGGCCAGGTGCTCATACATGTAGCTCATCAGGAGGCCGCGCGGGCTCTCTTCGCCATAGGCCGGACTCCAGATTTCCATGGGATGGTCGGTGGTAGCAAAGCCGTTGAGGCCGTCGGCTTCCCAGAAGCGGGTGCGGGTTTGCAGGTACACGCGTGAGACCGAGAAGTACGTAAGCTCGTCAATGGCGCGCTGCTTTTCCGCGGAGAAGCGAGGCGCGAGTTCCAGCCGCCGCAGGACGGTGAAGGGAAGGGTGATGATCATGGCGTCAGCGGACAGGGTCTGGGAGGCTCCCATCTGCTGAAAGACGGCGCGTACGCCCTTGTCGTCGTGCTCGATGCGCACCACGGCGGCGCCGTAGCGGATGTTCTCCGAGAGTTCGGTGGCGATGGCCCGAGGCAGCAGGTCATTGCCGCCGCGGATTTTGAACATCTTGTGGACTTCGTGACTGGCTGCGTCGCGCAGGAAGTCCAGGGCCGACGAATGCTCGAAGCCGAAAGAGAAGTACCGCACAGCGTCGGGCGACGCGCCCTGGCGGCGCAGGAATTCGTCGAGACGCATTTCGCCATAGGGCAACACGTCGGCCGAGGGCCACTGGTCGGGCGGCACGCTCCAGACCTTGCGCAACAGCGGCAGGTAATACTTCTCCTTCATCCCCTGAAAGCCCAGCTTGCGCTCTTCGGGCTTGAGGTTGAGCGGAACCTGTGCCATGTCAATGTCGCGGCCGCGGGGCACGCGGATGCGCTTGCCGCGCTGATACTCGATGTCCGTAAGCGTGGTGGGATAAAACTCGTCCAGAGAAAGCCCGAACATCTTCACCCAGTGCCGCGTGATGGCGTGCGTGTCGGGGATGCGGCCTGCGCCGGCCTCGGCGTAAAGGCCGTCGGAGAAGGGCTCGCGCAGTGTGCGCACGCGCCCGCCGGGGATGAGTTGGGCTTCGAGGATGGTGACGTCGTGGTTGGCTTCGACGAGTTGGTAACCCGCCACCAGGCCCGCGAGACCTGCGCCCAGGATGAGAATCTTCTTCGGCGTACCCCGCTGGACAAGCTGCTCGCGTTGCAGCTCACCCGGGTAGCTCTGCCAGCCGGACGAAGGCTGCGTCCACAGACCGGCGGCGGCCAGGGCACTGAGCTGAAGGAAGTCCCTCCGATCCATGCGGCGGCTCATCCTCTCCATACCTGGGAGAGATTCCGATAGGCGCGGGCGAGGTCGCCCGCCTCCACACCATCCGAAACGTGCGAGCGGCCGAGTACGATGGGTTCGCGCAGGCGCGTGGCCGTATCCGCCTCGTTGACTTCGCGGGCCGCGCGCAAACCGGATTCGATCGCGCCCTGCATCCAGCCGTTCCACACGGAGGTGTGCTCGCCGGCGAAATGGATGCGACCTTCGGGCGGGGCGGTGAACGGGATCAGCCCGATCACTTGCCCGGGCGTGGGGAAGGCGACGGCGCCTCGAGCCCACGGGTCGTTCAGCCAGATCTTGGTGGCGCCCCCCTCAAAGTTCTCGTCCAGGCCCGGGAAAATCTTCTCGAAATGCCGGCGGAGGGTGCGGATGCGGGTGGCGTCACCGGGCATTGCGGTGACCTCGCGGCCCTGGTCGCCAAACATATAGGCGAGCAGAATGCCGCGCGGACCAGGCTGGTCGTGTGTGGGATGCCAGATTTCCACCGGCAGATCGCTTACGCCGAATCCGTTCAGGCCTTCCCGCTCCCAGTAGCGGGTACGGGTCTGGAGGAAGACACGCGAAATCGGTTCGTAATAGAGCTCGCGGACCGCGCGCTGCTTCCTGGGCGAGAACGGCGGATGCACCTCAATGCCGCGCAGCACGCTGAAGGGAATGGTGCAGATGAGGTAGGGTGCTTCCCTCGTGTGGCGCTCGCCCTGGCGGACAAACGTGACGCGCACCCGGTCCGCCTGCTGCTCGATGCGAACCACCTTGGCGCCGTAGTGGATCTTCTCGGTGAGGCGGGCGGCAAACGCATTGGGCAGGCGGTCGGTTCCTCCGCGGATTTTCAGGAACGTCCTCATGGTCTGGAGCAACGCGGTCTGGCGCAGGATCCAAAGCGCTGATGGGCGGGTCTCGCCCGGGCGCTGGAAGGGGATGCTGAGAAGAGCGTCCACCTCCCTGGAAGCGCCATTGCCACGCAACAACTGGCTCATGGACATGGCGTCATAGCGGCTGGCCGGAGAGGAGGAAAGGTCAAGCGACTCGGGATCGCGGACTTCGGCTGCCGCAGACCCGAGGTACTTGCCAAAAAGCCCGCCGGAGCCCAGTTTGCGTTCCTCCTCGGTGAGGGAGTAGGGCAACTGCGCCAGATCGGGCGGCTGCCCGGGAGGCACGATGACGCGTTTTCCGCGTGCGTACACGAACGTGGAAAGCTTCGTGGGAAAAAACGGATCGAGCTCCAGGCCAAACTGCTTCGCATACTTGAGTGTAAAGGTATGGGTGTCGGGAATGCGGGCGGGACCCGCTTCGGCAAACAGTCCGTCGGAGAAAGGCTCGCGCAGCGTCTGCACCCGGCCCCCGGCGCGCATCTGTCCTTCGAGAATGGTGACGTCGTGGCCGGCGCGCGCAAGCTCGTAGCCGGCGGCAAGTCCCGCCAATCCTGCACCGAGGATCAGGACCTTTTTCGTCGGCCCGCGCCGCACGATGTCGGTATTGGGCTCCTCCCAACCGAAGGCAGGCCGCGCGGCGATACCGGCCGCCGCCAGCGCGCTGAGTTCCAGAAAGTCACGGCGGGTGAATCGAGCGCTCAAGGTTTCTCCGACTGCAGCGGTGGCCGGGAAACAACCCCGGGCTGTATTCTATCGAGAGGATGCAGGTGCGCGTACTGTTTTTCGGACAACTCAAAGACCTGGCCGGACGGGCGAGTGATTCGCTCACCCTGCCCGAGGGGTCGACGCTCACCGATCTGCTGGCGCACTACGAGAGCGGATTTCCGCGACTGAAGGCGCTGCTGCCTGCCATCGCGCTTTCCATCAACCAGGTGTACGCGCCGCCTCACTCCGCACTGCGCGATCAGGACGAAGTGGCGCTGCTGCCTCCGGTGAGCGGTGGAGCGATAGAAACCAGACCGTCGCGCGCGGAAATCGTCCGAGGGGCTATCAGCACAAAGCAGGTCGTGGGTGCGATCAAGCGCCCCGAGGATGGCGCGGTGGCAGTATTCGAGGGCATTGTGCGCAGCGAAACCCGCGGCCGGCGCACGCTTTATCTGGACTACGAGGCTTACGAGTCCATGGCGCTGCAGAAAATGGAAGACCTGGCCGCGGAGGCACTGGGAAAGTTCGCCGTCCGGGAGGTGGCGCTGGTGCATCGCCTGGGGCGCCTGGAGATCGGGGAGACCAGCGTGCTGATCGTCGTGGCCTCGGCCCATCGTGCCGCCGCTTTCGACGCCTGCCGCTGGCTGATCGATACTTTGAAAACGACCGTGCCCATCTGGAAGAAGGAATACTTCGCCGACGGAGCCGTGTGGGCCGACGGAGAGCCCTTCCCGTCAGAAATTCCCACGGCAGCACCGGCCCCAGCGGGTCGAGGCGCATCCAAGTAGCCGTGCCTTCCATGAAAAACCTGATGCTTCTGGCCGTGATGGTCACCGCTCTGGCGCTACGCGTCTTCCCGCAGGAGGCCCCGGCCCCATCGCCGACGGGACCTCCGCAATCGCAGAAGACGGATGTTGACAAGTCGCCCACCATCCGGGTGGACGTGAAGCTGGTCAACGTGTTCGTCACCGTGACCGATGACCAGGGTGCGCCCGTAGGCGGGTTGAAGAAGGAAGACTTCGAGATTCTCGAAGACGAACAGCCTCAGTCCATCGCGGTGTTCGACCGGGAGTCGGAGTTGCCGCTTTCCATCGTGCTGTCCATTGACACCAGCCTGTCCACGCGCAAGGACATCAAGCTGGAGCTGGAATCGGCGCGGCGCTTCGTGCATTCCACGGTGCGCAAGAAAGACGCCGTAGCCGTCTATCAGTTCAGCGAGGTGGTGAAGGAACTGGTGCCGTTCACTTCCGACCTGGCGCGAATCGACCGCGGCATCGAGCGGGCACGCGTGGGCGCGGCCACCGCTCTCTATGACGCGATTTACCTGGGCGGGGAGGCGCTCTACACACGCCAGGGTCGAAAGGTAATCGTCGTGGTTACGGACGGCGCCGATACCTACAGCAGCGTGAAGTACCCCGACGCAGTGCGCGCGGCGCAGATGGCGGAGGCGCTGGTGTACAGCATCATCATCGTGCCCATTACTTCCAGCGCCGGGCGCAACACCGGCGGCGAGCAGGCGCTGATCCATCTGGCAAAAGAGACCGGAGGCAAGTACTTCTACGCCGGCACTCCCGCCGAACTCGACGAAGCCTTCCGCAAAGTGAGTGACGAACTGCGCACGCAGTACATGCTGGCGTATTATCCGCGGCAGAGACTGGCCAAGTCCGACTTCCGCCGCATTTTGGTGCTGGTGAAGGGCGCCGCCGGGCCCGACGCAGCAAGGCCGGAAGGTGCTTCGGCGCAGGGAAGTGACGGCGTGAGTGAGGCTCCGAAGGCACGCTTCCAGGTGCGGCATCGCGCCGGCTACTACACCTCAAAGCTGAAATAGCCATGGCCGACAACTTCTACCTCAGCCTGTGGTTTCCTACTTTCACGGCGGGGGAAATGCTGCCGCGGATGCTCACCGTGTTGCGCCAGTTTCCCTTTTCGAAGACGCTGCCCGGCGTGGGCTACATGGCGGTGCGCGCCGTGTCATGGAGCGAGCCGCTGGTCTACTCCCAGAGCTTCGACGAGCGCACCGGTCCCGAGCGCGCCCTGCGCCTGGCGGGGGAATTCCTCCACGAAGACAATGCCTACGAATTCGAGACTGCCTGGGACCTCTGGGTTCCGGGCGAACAGTATGACACCTGGGTCACGGAGCCGCGCCCAGTGCTGTTCAGCGTGCATGGCGTTGAGTTCGAAGAGAGCTTGTATCGTGAGGACGGCCACATCCAGGTGGATTTTGGCCCGGACACGCCGTTCCTTTA
>JBOGLL010000191.1:0-5025 GCA_050746065.1 Terriglobales bacterium
CACCTGGGCCATCAGCGAAGAGCGCGATGCGGGCGGACGCAGTGATACGTCACGCTTCCTGGCCGCGGGCGCAGCGCGCTCGCTGTGGGTGCGAACCAAGCAGGGGAGGCTGGCGGAAGCCATGCCCGACCTGCGCAGGGAACTGGCAGGCGCCGAGAACGCGATCCTCGAGTCGAACAGCGTGATGAAGTACCTGCGTCCGGACGTCTACTTGACGGTGCTGGACACCTCGACCGCCGACTTCAAAGAATCCGCGCGCGAGTTTCTGGACTTTGCCAGCGCGATCATTCTGCATGAATACGCGCCGGGAGGAGCACCGGCGTGGACCGACGTCTCGCTGAAACCGGCGGCCGGCAAGCCTGTTTTTCGCATCCGGCCGCCGGAATATGTGACGGAGGAGATAGTGGAATTCGTTAGATTTGCGATTTGTGATTTGTAATTTGTGATTTGCGATGTGTGATGCGCTCCTGCGGGCACGGTTGCAAATTGCAAATGGCCAATTACAAACTACCAATCCATGCAGCCTTTCGAAATCCTCTTCGATAACGCGGGGCCGGGTGAGCTGAATGATCCGGCCTACGGATCGTACGGGCGGCTGGGATTTCCACCGCCCCCGGCCGACCGTCCGTGGATCTTTACGAATTTCGTGCAGTCGCTGGACGGCATCGCGTCGCTCACCGGGAAGTACGCTTCCGGATTCCACATCGGGCAGTCGGAAGAGGACCGCTGGCTCATAGACCTGCTACGCGCCCATGCCGACGCACTGCTGGTGGGCGTGAAAACCCTGACCGAAGAGGTGGAGATGCGGGGCTACGGCCCGCGCGGACCGGTGTATCGCATCGTCCATCCGGAACTCGCGGAGTTACGCAGCCGGCTGGGTCGCAGGCGGGAGTTGTGCGTCTTCGTAAGCGGGACGGGCAACATCAAATTCGAGGATTTCAAGATCTTCGATGGAGACCTGGTAGACACGGCCATTATCACGACGCGCTCCGGCGCAGGACTGCTGGCTGAACAAACATCGCACCCGCATGTCCGGGTGATGGCGGCGGGCGACGGACGCTGGGTGGATCTGCCGCTGGCCATGAAGCTGCTGCGCAGCAAGTTGGGCGTGCGCTATCTGCTCAGCGAAGGCGGCCCCACACTCAACGGACACCTTACGCGTGCCCGGCTGGTGGATGAGCGCTTCCTCACGGTCAGCCCCATCGAGGTGGGCCAGACTGCGCCGCTCGATATGGAATACAGCCGCGCGGCACTCGACCTGCCCCTGATGCTGCGCCCCACCACCTTCACCGGCCCCGGGTTTACGAAGGAGCAAGCCCTCTGGTGGACCTGGTTGAGCTGCCGAAAGGTGGGCGACCACCAGTTCCATCGCTTGCGGCGGCGGTGACGAAAACATCTTCAACGCAGAGCACGCCGAGATCGCAGAGAAACCAAAACCAAAACCTAAACCTAAACCTAAACCTAGATCCCTCGACTCGCCTTCGCTGCGCCGCCGCTGTGCGGCCGGCTCGCTCAGACTCGCTCGGGATGACAATTCATGAGAGGGGGTCGAAGACCTGCTGCGCCGCCGCGGCGCGGCCGGCTCGGTCAGTCGCACGGGATGACAAATCATGAGAGGGGTGTTGAATACCCGTCCTGACGCCGGCGAAAACGCGGTCACTTACATTTCCGCTTCAGGTTTTTCAGAATTTCCTCGCGATTGGGGCCGTTATAGTCGCGGACAAAGCGGTTGAGGGCTTCGGTGACCACGTCGGAGTGGTGGAGTTTTTCCAAGCCCGGCTGTTTGGTGGCGTCGAGCCACAGACGGTGCACCAGGTGGATGTCCTCGGTCTTGAGGTCGGGAGTATGCGGCCCGATGCGGAAGGTTTCCGCCGTCATGTCGGGCTTCACTATCTGGAGGACGAACTGGCGCTTGGGTTCGGGCATGGCTTCCCAGGCGCGGCCCAGGTTGAAACTCTGCATCTGCGCGGGCATCTTGGTGGAAAGCCCAGCCACCACGGCTGCGGATTCCAGCTGGTTGCCGGTTTGCACGATGGCCGACCACACGTCGCGCGCCGGCACCACCAGCAGCGACACCGTCTTGCCGTAGCCTTCGGCGACGGAAACAGCGCGCGTAAACAGGGTTTGCTCGTAATCGCTGAAGACCTGATCAGCAGCCATGTCTTGCTCTCCACCGGGGCCTGTGACCAAGCGTGCTGCCATGACTACGACCTCCTGCTCGTCGGTATTGGTGCGCTCCAGCACCCACTTCAGGTGGTTCATGGTGTTGTAGTCGCGGACGGTAACCAGGATGTTGCCGGGCCGGATGCCGACCGTTTCCTGGCTGACGGTTTCTTCGTGCTGAAGCTGGAAATGCTCCTTCATCTGTCCGCCCATCGCCGCCAGCTTGCGCTGGTTGATGCGCTCGGACACTGTAAAGATCAGGAAGAACGTGCCTGCAAAGATCAGTCCTGCGACGGTGGCAATGGATTTAGTGAACAGGTTGATGGTGGCCGTGCTCAGCAGCACCAGGAAGACGGACGCAAGGCCAAGGGGGATTTCCTTGCCTGCGATAGTGAAATTGGCTGGCACCTTCCAGCCGCGCTGTCCCTTGTACTTGTAGCGCAGCACCAGCATGGAGAAGCCATTAAAGGTGAAGCTCCAGATGACGCCGAAGGCATAGGCCTCGCCCAACACATACACGTCGCCCTGGCTGGCGAAGATGGTGACAATCTGCAGGCCTACAATCAGGTTGATGATGCGGGACGTGGTTCCGTACTTCCTATGGGGGCGGCGGAACCAATCGGTAAGGACGCCATCCTCGGAGATGCGGTTCATCACTCCGTTGGAGCCGATGATGGAAGTGTTGATGGCGCCGGTAAGCATCAAGAAGCCCACCACCACCACGAACACACGAAACACGAGCTTGAGGGCGGTGGGGCCGTACATATGCATGGCCAGACCGCTGATCAGGTTGTCCTTGTAGACGGAGATACGCACTTCGTCGGGGATGATCATCACCGCCAGCAGTGAGCAAATCCCGGTGAAGACGAAACTGAAAATACCGATCACGATAGCGGCGCGCTTCAGGTTCAGCAGCTTGGGGTGGGCGATCTCACGGTTCACCTGGGCCAGAGATTCTTCGCCGCTCATGGCCAGCACCGAGTGTCCGAAGGCCATGAGGATGCCGAGCAGGCCGAATTTGAGGTGCCAGTCGCCTCCGTGGAGAAAGCCCAGGGCGTCTTCACTGAACTTGAGGTTGGAGGGCGTGGGAAACGGGGGCAGCGAGTAGTTCCCCTTGAGCAAGGTGAGTCCGGACCATCCCAGCAGGATCACCACCATGACGCCGGTGATCTTCATCACCAGCAGCGCTTTTTCGCTGGATTCTTCCAACCCTTTGACGTTCTGCCACCAGTAAAAGAGCGTCATGGCGATGGCGAACACCATGGCCAGGAGGTTTTCGTTCAGGGGTTTGGGACCGTCCACGAAACTGGCCAGCGCAGGAGGGAGCCAGCCGTGACTGGCGGCGGAGACCAGCAGTTCGTTCAGCAGGCCGCCGATGTAGTGTCCTGCGGAAACACCGGAAATCGGACCGGTGAGCGCGTAGTCGAACATCAGGGCGGAGACGCTTACCTTGGCGAGAGTGCCGCCCAGGGCTTCCTTCACCACGCGGTACACGCCGCCGCGCACGAACATGGAGCAGCTCTCCACGTACACGGCGCGCACGCAGAAGGCGAACACCATCACCCCGAGGATGAACCAGGGAGCAGCCTTCCCGATGGCCTGCTCGGCGATGCCTCCAGCGTAAAAGGCCGACGAGCCCAGATCGTTGAGAACGATGGCCGCGGCCCGCCAGAAGGAGATGAAGGTGAGCATCACCGAGGTCGCGACTACGATGCGAACTCGGTTCGATCCCGGAGAGGGTTGCGCTTGCGGAGAGGACATGTTTCCGGGCTAAGCGTCGCGACCCGAAATGCCATTGGCCGCGCCACAAAACCTTGCGAGTCTACGCCCGGCGAGGGGCAGCGTCAATCTTCGCCGATTGCAGCAAAGAGCGTCTGAACGTCTTCGACAAAAGTGATGACTGCGACCAGAGAAGAGCCTGCCAGCCCCACGACGAACATGCCCTCAAGGATATAAATGCCCGCAGTGATGAAAGCGTCCATGTTTTAATCCGTCCAGCCTGCTGAGTTTGCTTCATCCCGCAAACCAAATGCAAGGGTTTCCCTCCTCGCCGCCGGACTCACTCGATCTTTTTGCTACACTCGGCGCGTGCGCAAGATCTCAGCGAAGGCGTGGCTGTTGGCGGGCGCGTCCGGCGTGCTGCAGGTGCTGCTGTTTTTCTCCGCCGATTTTTCCGCACTGGCTTGGATCGCTCTCACGCCGCTGATGGTCGCGCTCATGCTTCCCACCGCGTCTGGCGAAGGGCCCAACGGCCGGCAGGGATTTCTGCTGGGATACCTGAACGGGCTCATCTTCTACATCGGCTCCTGCTACTGGATGTACCACGTGGTGGCCACGTATGGAGGTGTACCCAAAATCGTAGCGGCAGGCGTGTTGGTGCTGTTCAGCCTGCCTATGGGCCTGCACAATGCGTTCTTCGCGCTGTTCCTGGTTCGGATCGCGCGCGTAGAAAGGATCGGTGCGGGCCCGGCCCTGGCGTTTGCGCCCGTGCTGTGGGCGGCGGTCGAGCTGGGACGGACGCTGTTCACCGCCGTCCCGCTGAACCTGCTGGGCACGGCGCAGGTGGACAACATCCCGCTGACGCAGGTGGCCACGGTTACCGGAGTCTACGGAGTCTCGTTTGCCATCATGGTGGTGAACGCGTCGTTTGCCGCGGCGATGTCGCTGCCTCCAGCGAGGCGGCGAGCAGTGCTGCTGGCGTCGCTCTCGGGAGCGGCGGCTTTACAGGCGGGAATGCTGGCCAATCCTCCGGCTGCGCCTTCGTCCCACACGGCGGTGTTGCTGCAGCACAACATCTCTCTGAGCGAAGTGCGCTGGACGGTGGAGCGTTTTAACCAGACGCTGAATGAGATTAGCGCAGTC
>JBOGLL010000192.1:0-9467 GCA_050746065.1 Terriglobales bacterium
ACATTGACCGACCCAAGCCCCTCAAGGTGCTGGCCATCTTCGCGGTGGTGGCGCTGGAGGCGGTGCTGGTGCGCGCGGTGTGGCTGCCCAAGTCGGAAATGATCAACGTCGTGGTGTTCGCCATGCAGATGGCCATGGGTGCGACCGCGGCCCTGGAACTGGCCATCTTCACCGCCGGCCGCCGCGCTCCCGGGCCGTACCTGTTCGCCGGCAGCCTCTTCCTGTGGCCCATGATCCCGGTGCTGAAGGACGTTTCCACCACCATCGAACTGCTGCTGGGCCTGGGCATGGTGGTGATCGTGATGGAAGAAACGCGGACGCGCACCAACCGCCTGCAAGTGGTGCACGGCATCACCACCGCCATTGCGCATTCCGCAGACTTCGGCACCATGATCGCGACCGCCCTGGAAGAACTGAAGAACCTCACGGGTGCGCGCGCGGTGTGGTTCCGGGTGCTGGAGGGCGACAAGCTCACGCTCGCCAACTACATCGGCCTGACGCCCGAATACGCGCGCACGTATCAGGTACTGGGACTGCACGGCGGAGTGATTGAAGACGTGATTGCCGGCGGCGTACCCCAACTGGTGGCGGCCGAGACCCGGCACGAGGGCAAATCCCCGTTCAACCACCTGATCCTGATCCCGGTGAGCGGCAAGACGTCGGTAATCGGCACGCTGGGGTTCGGCTTCC
Organism: Terriglobales bacterium; assembly: GCA_050746065.1. Taxonomy (GTDB): domain Bacteria; phylum Acidobacteriota; class Terriglobia; order Terriglobales; family Acidobacteriaceae; genus CAZXVY01. The sequence continues at coordinate 691 of JBOGLL010000192.1, forward strand.
GGCGGTCGGCCACGCACAGCCCCAGCGAAACCGAGTTCCTGCGCACAACTTCTCATCAGTTGGGCATCGCGGTGGAGAACGTCCAGATGTTCGACCAGATGACGCGCTCGCAGCGTCAGTGGGCCAATACCTTCGACTCCATCGAGGATTCCATTCTGGTGCACGACGATGGCAACCGCATCCTGCGCGTGAACCGCGCCCTGCTGAACCGGCTGGGAAAGCGCATGGCCGAAGTCCTGGACCGCGACTGCGAAGACGTGATGCCGGGAAGCCGGGCAGGCGAGGCCTGGAAGGGGTGCCCGTATTGCTCCCGGCGCGTGGGCATTTACGGCGAGGCGCCCGATCCGTGCTTCGGAGGCTTCTCGCTGGTTTCCACGTCCACCTACAGTGAGGCGGAAGTGGAACGCCGGGGCACGGTGCACATCGTGAAGGACATCACCAACGAGCGCACCGCCCAGGAGAAATACCGGCTGCTGTTCCAGCAGGCGCAGGAGGGCGTCTACATCGCAACCCCCGAGGGACGGCTGCTGGATTCGAACGACGCCTTCGCGCGCATGCTGGGCTACGGCAGCCGCGAAGAAGTGCTCAAGCTCAACCTGGTGCGCGATGTGTACAGCTCCCCCGACCAGCGCGAGGCCTTCGTGAGGGAAATGGCGCAGCAGAACTTCGTGCGCAACTTTGAAGTCACCATGCGGCGCAAGGACGGCAGCCGGCTCACGGTGCTCGAAACCAGCTTCACCTCCCGCGACGCCGCGGGCAGCGTGGAGAGCTACCAGGGCTTCCTGCTGGATATTTCCGAGCAGAAACGGGCGGAAGAGGAAATCCGGCGGCGCAACCGCGAACTGCATGCGCTGAACACCATCGCCGTGGTGGCCACGCAGTCGCTGAACCTGGATGAAGTACTGCAGGTGACGCTGCGCCAGGTGGTGGACCTGTTCAGCGCCGACACCGGCGCCGTGCTTCTGGCGGACCCGGAAACCCGAGTGCTGCGGCGGCGGGCCAGCCTTGGGCAGCAGAGCGAGTCCGGCCAGGCGGTCCAGGAAATCCCCATTCCCCCGGACTTCTGGGAAAAGCTCACGCGCTCGCGCACCCAGGTGCTGACCCACATGCACCTGCAGCATCTGCCCAAGTCCATTACCGACTACGTGACTGCCGAGGGCCTCAAGTCGTGGCTTTGGGTGCTGCTGTGGACCAAGGACCGCATTGTGGGAGTGGCGGGCGTGAGCAGCCGCAGCTCGCGGGAGTTCACCGCCTCCGACGAGAACCTGCTGATCGCCATCGGGCGGCAACTGGCCACCACCATCGAGAAGATCCGGCTGTACGATGAGACCACGCGCGCTTACGAAGACCTGCGCCAGACGCAGGAACAACTGCTGCAGAGCGAAAAGATGTCGGCCGTAGGCCAGCTCATCAGCGGCGTGGCCCATGAACTCAACAACCCGCTGACGGCCATCCTGGGATACGCGCAGCTCCTGGAAAACGAGCCCATCAGCGAGCGGGTGCGCGACTTCGTGCAGAAGATGTACAAGCAGGCGCAGCGCACGCACCGCATTGTGCAGAACCTGCTCTCGTTCGCGCGGCAGAGGAAGCCGCAGAAACAGTACGTGGACCTGCGCCGCGTGCTGGAAGACACCATCGTCCTGCGCGAGTACGACCTGCGCCTCAACAACGTGACGGTGGAAGTGGAGTTTGAAGCCCCCCTGCCCGGCGTGATCGCCGACTCCCACCAGCTCGAGCAGGTGTTCCTGAACATCATCAATAACGCTGTGGACGCGATGCTGGAACTGGGCAAGGGCGGCAAGCTGACGGCGCGCGTGTTCCTGGACGGCGACTTCGTGTGCGTGGAAATCCAGGACAGCGGCCCCGGCATGAAGGACCCCAAGCGCGTCTTCGATCCCTTTTACACCACCAAGGCTGTGGGCAAGGGCACCGGGCTGGGGCTGAGCATCTGTTACGGCATCGTGAAGGAGCACGGAGGCGACATCATCGCCCGCAACGCCGAGCCCGGCGGCGCGGTTTTTCAGGTGCGCATGCCGGCGGTGCGCAATCCCGCCATGCGCATCGAGAAACGCCGGCGCATCAAACCGCAGGAAGGCCGCTTGCGGGGACGCGTCCTGTTGGTGGACGACGAAGAAGCGTTGCGCGACTTCGAGCGCGAAGTCCTGACCGGCGCGGGGCTCGAAGTAGTGGCGCTGGCGCGGGGCGACGAAGCAGTGGCCCGGCTGCAGAAGGAATCCTTCGACGCTTGTATTTTCGATTCCACCATGCCGGGCGCCTGGACCGGAATGGAGATTTATAGCTGGCTGGCGGAAAACCGGCCGGGCGCGGAGAAAAGCGTGATCATGACTTTCTCCACCGACATCACCGACGGCAAGGTGCGCCGCTTCATGCAGGAAACCAGTGTGCCCCGCGTCATTAAACCCTTTGATGTAGCGGACCTTCTCACCCTGCTGCGCTCGGTGTTGGAGCGGCCCCGCCCGGTCGAGGCCCCCAAGGCCTAGTCCAGCCGCCCTGGCGGTAATTTTTGCGGAACCTTTTCCGCTTTCCTGCGTCTTATTAACTAAACCCCCAGTACCTCAAGAGTGGGCGCCGGGATCGAAAGTATCCCGGTGCCCCACCCCCTCTAAGGTTCTTCAGGCTCTTCACCAACAGCACGCCAACGTCACAAGCACCGATTTCTACTTTCCTGGGAACCGCCGGCAGCAGCTTTGCGTAGTGCCGGGTGGCGGCCGGAGGTGTGTCTGAGATCGCCGATTAGCGGTTGAACGCCAAGCGGTCCGAACACTATTCGGATTCGCGGGCGGCAGCCTGCTCCTCGCGCTTCTTGCGCGCCCAGTCCGGCTTGACCACCTGGCGGCCACGGGCTACGGCGAGCGCGTCGGCGGGAACGTCTTCCGTAACCGTCGAACCTGCCCCCACGTACGCCCCTTTGCCCACCAGTACCGGGGCCACCAGCGTGGTATCGCTGCCGATGAAGGCTCCGTCCTGGATCACGGTACCGTGCTTGTTCACGCCGTCGTAATTGCAGGTGATGGTGCCGGCGCCCACGTTTACGTCATCGCCGATCTCGGCATCACCCAGGTAGGTGAGGTGGTTGGCCTTGGAGCCGCGGCCCAGGCGGGCTTTTTTGGTCTCGACAAAATTGCCCACGCGGGCGTTTTCTCCGATGTCGCTGCCCGGGCGGAGATGCGCGTAGGGGCCGATGGAGGCGCCAGTCGCAACGCGAGCACCGTCGAGAATCGAGCCGGGGCGGATCTCTACGTCGCCGGCGATCTGGGAATTGCGGATGATGCTGTAGGAGCGAATGCGGCAGTTGGCGCCGATGCGCGTGCTGCCCAGAACTTGTACGAAGGGCTCTATGACGGTGTCAGCGCCGGTTTCGACGTCCGCGTCAATCACACAGGTTTCGGGACGGAAGATAGTGGTGCCTGCGTCCATCAGCGCGGCGCACTTGGCATCGCGCAGCAAGGCATCAAGCTTGGCAAGCTCGGCCCGGGTGTTCGCGCCCAGAACTTCGCCGGCGTCGGCAGCGCGCAGTGCGACGACCTTCTGTTTGGCGCGGTCCAGGATGGCAGCCATGTCGGTCAGATAAAACTCGCGATGCGCATTGTCCGTCGTGAGCCGGCGGATGCGCGCGAATAAAGGCTGCGTCGCGAAAGCATAGATGCCGGAATTGATTTCCCGTGCCTGCTTCTGCGCCGCGCTCAGGGCCTTCTGCTCCACAATGGCTTCCACTTTGTCGCCCAGCCTGCCAGTTCTATGCTTGCCCGTGCCGGGCTTGCGAATCACGCGGCCGTAGCCAGCGGGGTCGGGAGGCTCGGCGGTAAGGATGGTCATGGCTGCACGCTGCTTCATGTGGAAATCCCGCAGGCGCTGGATGGTTGCAGGGCAGATGCGGGGAACGTCGCCGGAAAGCACCAGCACGTGGCGATAGGGAGCGAGCTGTTTACGCGCCACCATGAGCGCGTGTCCGGTGCCGCGCTGCGGTTCCTGGAGAACAAAGTTGACGCCGGTCGAGGCAACGCGGGCGCGCACGCTCTCCGCTTCGTGGCCGATGATGACGTAGATGTGCTCGGGCGACACGATGCGGCGCGCCGCTGCGATCACGTGCTCCAGCAGAGCCTTGCCGCCGGCCTCGTGCAGCACTTTGGGTAGCCGCGACTTGAGCCGCGTGCCCATGCCCGCAGCCATGATGGCGATGGCGAACGCGGATCTCGACGGCTTGGGTGCAGCCGGGCGGCTGCGAGCTTTGGACCGGCTCTTGCGGTTGCGCATCAGGCAAACATCTTATCAACAGCTATCCCGCATCCAGGCGAGAAACTTGCTTTCGATCGCGGGATGGTCGAGGTCGTAGCCGTGCGCGAGAAACTCCTTCTTCACCTGAGCTGCGACCTCTAGAGGGCTCGCCGCAAGCTTGAGTGCCATCACCGCCTCCAGTAATTCATCTCTCTTGAAGGGCAACGTGGCGGCGGCCCGATACACTCGCTCGTCGAACGTGTCTCCGTTCTGGTAGTCCCGCAGCACTCCCCGCTCTGCCAGGGTAGCGAGCAACCAATGACGCATGCCAATGACAAGAAACTGTGTTGCGCTAAGAGAAGACTGATCGAAGCCGAGCGCGCCAAGACCCGTGGCAACGTCCGGTCTCGGGCCGAACTCAGCTTCCAGCGCCCGCGCAGCCACCCAAGCCTGCTTCACGTCCGCAGGGGCCGCCTCGGGAACGGGAGCACCCTTTTCGAATTGCTCGTCAAGAGCCCTTACTTCATCAATATCCATGAGCATGACTCCTGACAAAGTGCCGGTCCGATTCCCAACATAGACCCGGGACGCCCGGCCGAGGGCGGCCGGGCTACGTGGTTCGGACCAGCGCCAGCAGTTGTGCGGCCAGGCGCTCGGGAGCGTGCCGGGCGACGCCGTCGGATTCCAGCAGGTCGGCAGACACCGGGCGCACGCCCAGGGCCTCGATCTTTTCCGTGTCGCAGACCACCTGGGACGCGCCTTCGAGCGCGTACTTGGCACGCAGGTCAGGCGAGACGGGCGTGGAGTTGAGCAATGCAACATCGAAGATGTGTGCCTTGGCGTGGTCGTAGATCGCGCGGATGTGGTCGGAGGCCGTGAGGCCCAGGCTTTCGTTGGCCTGGGTCATCAGGTTGCAGACGTATACCTTGCAGGCGCGCGAGGCGGCGATGGCCTGCGCGATTCCCGTAACCAGCAGGTTGGGGATGAGGCTGGTGAACAACGACCCGGGACCGATGGTGATCAGGTCGGCATCGCGGATGGTGGCCAGCGTTTCCGGCAGGGGCTGGACTTCCGCAGGTGAGAGGCGCAACTCCAAAATCCGGTGGGAACTTTGCGTGATGCTGGTTTCGCCGCGCACGGTGCTGCCGTCGTCCATTACCGCTTCGAGTTGCACATCGGCAATGGTGGAGGGAACGATGCGTCCGGCGGTGGCCAGGATTCCGGAGGACAAACGCACGGCTTCGGCGAAATCGCCGGTGACTCCGGTGAGCGCAGTGACAAACAGGTTGCCGAAGCTGTGGCCTTCGAGTCCGGAGCCTCCGGGGAAGCGATACTGAAACAGGCGGCCGAGCAGAGCTTCGTCTTCCGAGAGGGCGACCATGCAGTTACGGATGTCGCCGGGTGGAAGCACTCCCATTTCTTTGCGCAGGCGGCCGCTGGATCCACCGTCGTCGGTGACCGTGACCACCGCCGTGAGGTCGCGAATGGAAAGGGCCGCGGCACTCGGCGGCTCGCCTCCCGGCGCCACGTGCCGCTTCAAGCCCTTGAGCAGCATGGAGAGCCCGGAGCCTCCGCCCATGGCTACGACTCGTACGCCCCTGGGGCCAGCGGCGGACGCAGGGCTGTCCTGCTTCGTGGGTGACGGCTGTCCTGACATGCGATGTGTGCTTAAGTCTAACGCCCCTTGCCCGAGGAGGTCTTGGGCGCGGGAGGCGGTAGCGGGATTTCAACGCCTTCTTCGGGATACAGCAATTCGGTGAAGCGGGGATCGTCGGCCAGGTTCTGGAAGTCGGAATCGTTGCGCGCCTGCAAGCGGTTGGCCGGATTCATGCGGATAGCTGCGTCCAGATGCCGCAGCGAGTCCTCCACGCGGCCGGTCAGGCAGTCGAGCACGGCCAGGCCGTAGATGGCGAAATCGGCCTTGGAATCCTGCTTCAGGATTTTTTCCAGGTGGGCGCGGGCGCCGTCGAAGTCGGCGTTGTTCATCAGCGAAACGGCGTAATCATAATGCTCGCCCGTGGTCTTGAAGCTGCTGGAAGAGCGCGCCAGGTGCTGCACGCAGGTGTGCAGGTGCACCACCGCGCGGTCGGCAAGTTCGCGGCTGGGCCCGTTCACCACCTTTTCCAGATGGCCCTTGGCGCGCTCGAACTTGTGCTCCTGCATAGCCTTCAGGCCATGCTCGTAGTTTTGCACAGCCTGTGCAACCCGCGGGTCGTCGAGTACGGCGACATGCTGATGAGGCGCACTCCGGCCCCCAGAATCGGCTTTGGGCGAAGGTCTAACGGGTTGTCTTTTCTTTGATTTAGGAGGCCGAGATTTAACTTTTGCGCGCGCTTTCTTGCCCATCGCGATGAAGACCGTAACGCCGGATGCTTCCGAGTCCGCCCCCGCTCTGTGGAAATCGCCTGGCCCGTGGCGAAGGCTGGCCGTGTTATACGCGGAAGGCTGCGGGCGCGTCAACTGCACCAGAAAAGGTGCGCATGGAGTGGCCTACAAGCGGGTTTCTGGTTTCTTGTTCCTCGTTTCTCGAATGCTCACCGGCGAGAGCCGAGAACACTAGCGAGAAACGCGAAACCGGAAACGAGAAACCCAAAACCAGCTCTTAGTTTTCGAAGGCGGCCTTTTCGAGATTGATCGCCTGCCACTCGCCGCGGATGATGCCTTCGCGAATCTGCGCAGCAGTCTTCTTCTGCTTGAGCATCTTGGCGGTGTAGAAGGCTTCCTTCATGCAGGCAGCGCAGTGCGCGCCGTGGTCGGTTTCAAAGCAGGAACGCAGGCTGTGGTGGCCAAAACCACGGTCACAATAGCAATAGCAGGGTTGCTGGTGCAGGACGTCCGCATTCTTTTCCGCAACCTCGTAGGACTTTTTCTGGAAGGCGTGCTGGAAGCTGGGGCCGGTGCGCATCAGGGCAGGCAGGATGGGCTTCTGCTTGGTTCCTTTCTCGGGCGCCTCCGCGTTGTAGGCAGGAATATCGCGCGGGGTGGACCACTGGGCGGACATACTCAAAGCCGCCAGGATTACCAGAGCAAGAGTGAGGAACCGTTTCATTTGCAACTCCCTTTGCCTGCTATTGTATCCCAGATTAGACGGGCTTCCAGCCCGGGCGGTTGCCAGCCTGTAAGTGGCGGTTGCACAGAGAGATACCAATCCTGCGCAGGTTTCGTCTAGAATCTGAGCAGCACGATGCCCGAGCCTAACGCCACGCCGCAATCCCCGGAGCCCAGGCCCCAGAGCGCTGCTCCCGGCCTGCCCGCCATGCTGCGATCCTGGGCCAGGGACCTGACGATCGCCACCGCCATCGCCGGCTTCATCATTTTGTTCCTATATCAGCCGGTGAAAGTCGAAGGCAACAGCATGCAGCCGAACCTGGAGGACCAGGAGCGCATCTTCATCAACAAGTTCGTCTACCGGCTGGAAGCGATCGCGCACGGCGACGTGGTGGTGTTCCGCTATCCGCGCGATCCTTCGAAGAGCTACATCAAGCGCGTGGTGGGAGTGCCCGGCGACCGCATCCGCGTGGCCGCAGGGCGCGTCTACCTGAACGGACAAATGCTGCGCGAAGATTACGTCTCCGGCGAGGGATCGGACCTGCGCTCGTATCCGGAAGTGGTCGTACCTGCGGGCTCCTACTACGTAATGGGCGACCACCGGCTGATGTCCAACGACAGTCGCGAGTTCGGCCCGGTCCACGCACGCTTCATCTACGGCAAGGCGGTGTTCGTCTACTGGCCCGTCGAACGTGCCGGAACGCTCCACTGATTTTTCGCAAGGGCTCCCCATGACCGAAGAACCGCGGCCGGCGCAGCGCAGCCCGTTGGCGCCGGCGTTTATCGCCGCGCTGGTGGGTGCGTTCCTGGCGTTCTCCTCCGTGATGCTGGTAACTCTGCTCTACCTGGTGCTCATGGGCGGCCGGTATGAGTTGTGGGTGGCCCCGCTGTGGTTTGCTCTGCGCATGGTGGCGACTCCGTTTGCAGCCGTGGTGTTCGTGTTCACACTGGTGCTGATGTACCGCCGCTTGCAGTAGTCCTCGTCGAATCAGTAGGTAGTGGATGCCCGGCGGACGATGGCCAGCACGACCACCCGATGCTCCCTAGGGTACACGTCGAAGAAGATCCGCCAGTTACCCACCCGGCGGCGTAAGGCTGCCTCCTGACCCTTCAAGTAAGCGATGTCGCCGCCGAATGGGTCCTCCAGCATGGCGGCCAGGGCGGAAAGGATTCGGGCTCGGTCCTGTGCCGGGACCTTGCTAAGCTGTTTTTCTGCGGAACGGACGTGGACGACGTCCCAGGGCATAGAGCAGCTGATTCAGGCTGCGGAACTCGCCGCGGGCGAACTCGGCGCGACCCCTGCGTAAAGCGCGGCCTTCGGCGCGCGACGTCTCCTCCACTGGAAGCTGGCGGGCAAAGTAGGTCCGCAGCGCCTCCCGCACCAGTTCGGAGCGGGTGCGGTGCTCCAGTTTGCGAAGTCGTTCCACTTGGCGGGCCATCTCCGGTGGAAGGGAAACAGTGAAGGTTTGGCGGGTTCGCATTGAGTATTACCT
>JBOGLL010000193.1:0-4218 GCA_050746065.1 Terriglobales bacterium
GCTCGGTCTGAAGCACGCCGTGGTCACCAGCGTGAACCGCGACGACGACAATCTGGGCGGCGCGCGCGTCTTCGCCGAGACCATCGCAGAGATCCGCAAAGCCGCACCCGGCTGCCGCGTCGAAGTCCTCATCCCCGACTTCCAGGGCAACGACGACGCCCTCCGCACCGTCCTCCAGGCCCGCCCCGACGTTCTGAACCACAACACCGAGACCGTGCCCCGGCTCTATCGCCCGGTGCGCTCCGGTGCGCGCTACGAACGCTCGCTGCGTCTGCTCGAAAACGTGAAGAACTTCGCGTCCGGAGTGGTCTCCAAGTCAGGCGTGATGGCCGGACTGGGCGAGACCCTCGGCGAACTGCTCGATGTTTTCCGCGACCTCGCCGCGCGCCGCGTGGACATCCTTACCGTCGGCCAGTATTTGCGTCCCTCGCGTGACCATTTGCCCATCGCCCGCTATTACACGCCGGAAGAGTTTGTGTTCATGAAGCAGGAAGCGCTGGCCATGGGCTTCCGCCACGTCGAGTCCGGCCCCCTGGTGCGTTCGAGTTATCACGCCCACGAACAAACGGACGCGGCTCAGAACGCGCCCGCGTAGCCCGGCCGCCTCCAAGCGGTGTGTTACTTTTACTCCGCATCGTACTGCCCGTGAACTCATGATCGTTGGCACCGGAGTGGACATCGTCGAAGTGCCGCGCGTGGCTGCGGCCATCGAGCGCTTCGGCAAGCGCTTCCTGGAACGCATCTACACCGAAGCCGAGATCCGCTACTGCCAGTCCCGCCGCAACAGCGTGGAACGCTTCGCCGCGCGCTTTGCCGCCAAGGAAGCCGCGCTCAAAGCATTGGGTACGGGATGGCGGATGGGTGTCGCCTGGAAGGACGTCGAGGTCCGCCGCGAGCCCGGAGGCCGTCCCACCGTGCACTTCAGCGGACGCGCCGCGGAATTCGCAACCCGCCTGGGAATGAAGCACGCATCGCTCTCGCTGTCTCACACCGCCGAGCAGGCCATCGCCCAGGTGATTCTTGAATCATGAGTGAAATCACCGCACTTCCAGTGCTCTACGGCGCCGACGACGCCGGGCCTGCTCCCCGTCGCCTGCTGGCCGGCGTGGGTTTAGTGACCTTCGGGACCCTGCTGCTCGAGCTGGCCTGCACGCGTTTGTTCTCGGTCGTACTCTTCTATCACTTCGCGTTTCTGGCCATCGGTGTGGCCCTCCTCGGACTGGGTGCTGGCGGAGTCTTCGCCTACCTGAAGCGCCCGTGGCTTTCGCGCTGGACCACGAACACTGTGGCGGCCCGCATCTGCGTACTGAATGTGGTGGCCATCATCGCGGCGCTGTTCGTCATCCTGCAGGTGCCCGTCTCCCCGGAGCTCAGCCTGAAGAACTTCGCCAACCTCAGCGCGGTGTATCTGGCCACCGCTGTCCCCTTCTTTTTCACCGGGCTGCTGCTCTCTCTGGTGTTTGCGCGCGAGGCCGGGCGCATCTCCCGGCTCTACGGGGCCGACCTGACGGGCGGAGCGCTGGCCTGCCTGGCGGTGGTGCCGGTGCTGAATCTTGTGGGCGCCATCAACGCGATTTTTCTTGTCGGGCTGGTGATGGCGGTTGCGGCCGCGGTGTGGAGCGAGACCCGGTCCGGGCGCAACGTCGGTCTCAGAATGGCAGTCGTGATGCTGGGCCTCATGGTCCTGAATCGCAACGGAGACCTGGTGGAGATCAAGTTCGTGCGCGCCGTGGACCGCGAGCAGCCCCGGGCGCTGTTCTCCAAGTGGAACGCCATCTCCCGCGTCGAGGTGCAGGAGATCGGTCGCGGCCTCTACATCGTGATTGATGCCGACGCCCAGACCGCCATCATGAATCAGGACGTGGAGACAATGCGCAGGCCCGAGTGGCGCAGCCGCATCCTGGGAGCCTCCTCGGCCCTGCCCAATTTGCTGCGGCCGCAGGGCGCGTTCGCCATCATCGGGCCGGGCGGCGGTGTGGACGTCCTGCGCGCACTGGCTGCCGGCAGCCCCAACGTCACCGGCATCGAGATCAACGACATCATCGTTAACACCCTCATGCGCGACCGCTACGCCGAGTACAGCAAGCGGCTCTACCACCGGCCCGAGGTCCACATCCACGTCAACGATGGGCGTTCCTTCATCCGCCACAGTTCCGACCGCTACGACGTGGTGCAGATGACCCTGGTCGACACCTGGGCGGCTACTTCCGCTGGCGCCTTCGCCCTCAGCGAGAACAACCTCTACACGGTGGAGGCCTTTCGCGAATACTTCGAGCACCTCAAGCCCGATGGCATGATCACCGTCACCCGCTGGGAGTTCCGCCAGCCGCGAGAAGCGTTGCGCGTGGTCTCGCAGGCCATGGCCGCGCTGGCTCGGCTGGGCGTGCGCGACTGCACCGGACACTTTCTGGTGGTGGCCAACGCGCCCCTGAGTGAGGACGGCGTGCCCGTCACCGTGCTCGCCAAACGCTCACCGTTCACCGCCGAAGAAGAGGCCACCGCGCGCCGGCACCTCGTCGGCTATCCGCGCATGGCCGTGCTGTATTCGCCTTCGGCCCCGGAAAAGAACCCCTTCACCGACCTGATCCGCAGCGGCGATCCGGCCGGATTCGCCCAGAACTATCCCTACAACGTCGCGCCCGTCACCGACAACGATCCCTTCTTCTTCTTCACTTTGAAGACCAGCGAGGTGTTCCGTCGCATGGCGGAAGAGCAGACCGCCATGGACTGGCGCATCAACCTGGGGGTGGCCGTCCTGGTGATGCTGCTCGCCGTTTCCACCTTGGCCGTGCTGCTTTTCCTGATCGTGCCCCTCGCCCTGCACAGCGGGGCACGCGGCCAGAGCGTGTGGCGGCTGCTTTACTTCGTGGCCATCGGACTGGGCTACATCCTGGTGGAGATCGCCTTTGTGCAGCGCTTCGTGCTCTTCCTCGGACACCCCACCTATGCGCTCACCGTGGTCGTGTTCCTGATGCTGCTGGGCAGCGGCGCGGGCAGCGTCGTAGCGCAGCGCTGGCTGGCCGATCCCTTGCGCGTGCGCGTTGCTTTGGCAGTCGTAGTCGCAGCCACGCTGCTGTATCTCTGGGTGCTTCCCCGCATGCTCACCGCCCTGGTCGGACTTCCATTCGCGGTCAAGCTGCTGCTATCGGCAGCCGTGTTGCTGCCTCTTGGTTTCGTCATGGGAATGCCGTTTCCCACGGGGCTGCGCGCACTGGCCGGCAGCGGCGAGCGCACCATCGAGTGGGCCTTCGCCATGAACGCTGCCGCCAGCGTGCTGGGTTCGGTGCTGGCAGTGACCATCGCCATCCACTACGGTCTGGGCGGGACCCTGGCCGCGGGCGCCGCAGCCTACGTCGTGGCTGCGCTCGCCACTTCCTGGTGGCGCCTGCCGCAGGCTGACGCGCGCAACGTCATTTGATATGATTCGGCGCTTCTCGTAGAGAGCCCGGTTCCGCCGCCATGTGCCACAGGCGGCGACCGCGGAGGAAGAATTGCCGAGCCGCCAGCAGGTATCTTGGGCCCAGCTTAAAGTCGGTATCACCGTGCTGGTGGCCAGCGTGATTCTGGCCATATCCATCTTCCTTATCACCGGCACCGGGTTTTTCGGTCCCACCGTCCGCCTCAAGGCCTATTTCGACAACGCCGAAGGCCTGCGCGTCGGTTCTCCCGTTCGCTTGCAGGGCGTGGATATCGGCAACGTCACTCAGATCCTGATCGTGCCCAACCGCCCCAAGGACCCGGTCGAAGTCAGCATGAAGGTCAACACCACCTACAAGTTCAACCTGCGTAAGGACTCCATCGTCAGCCTGAACACGGCGGGGGCGCTGGGCGAGACCTACGTGGATATCTTCAGCGGCGAGGCCAAGGGACTGGAAGTCGCTGACGGTGACGTGCTTCCCGTCGTGGAGCGGCCCGGGCTGACCGACGTAGTGCGCGCCAGCCAGACCACGCTGCAGAACCTGGACGTGGTATTGAAGCGCTTCGACCGCATCGTGGCCGCCATCGAAAAGGGTGAGGGCTCGATCGGCAAATTCATCTATGACCCCACCGTGTTCAACAAGGTCAACGCCACGCTCACCGAAGTGCAGACCATGGTGAAGGAGATACGCCAGGGCAAAGGCACCGTCGGCAAGCTCATCCAGGACGACTCCCTCTATCGCCGGGCCGAGGCCTCCGTCGACAAGCTCAACAAGATCATTGACGGCTTGGAGAAGGGCG
>JBOGLL010000194.1:0-5610 GCA_050746065.1 Terriglobales bacterium
ATCGTGACATGCCCCCTTGTGCCTCACTTCTCTCCAGAATGCAAGGAAGTTCTCACACACCCACTAAAGCCGTGCCCTTCGAAAGACCGGCTCGGAACTCGCAACTCGGAACTCGTTACTTTCTCACAGCCGCGCGGATTTGGGGAACCTCGACGATGCGGACCCCCGAGGGAGGACCCTCCACGGCGGCAACCAACGCGGCCAGCATCTGCTTGAGCGTCACCAGCCCGAGCCGTTGGGCGGTCGCGCGCGTTGCGGGTAGCAACTCGAAAAAGAAGTACAAGGGTACGAGTAGATAGGGCCAGTAATGGCCGGGGCCGAGCACGTACCACGGCCTGAGGAATGTGGCGTTCATCCCACTCTCGCGCAGTAGTCGCTCACCTTCGGCCCGTACGTCAATGTAGTCCTTCATGATGGGCGCGGGATGGGCCACGCTGAGATAGACGAAGTGGCTCACGCGCGCACTCGTGGCAGCGCTGACTGCGGCACGGATCGAGGGCAGATCCACGGCGCGAAATTGCGCACCCTTCCACGGATTCGGGCACGGCACACCCACCAGATGGACGAACGTATCTGCGGGAGAAACAGCAGCGGCATAGGTGCCGGCCTCGAGCGCATCACCCACGATCGGTTCGCAACCCGCAGGGAGTTTCTTCTCGGAGCCCGCACGCACCAGTGCGCGTACACGATGCCCGCGCTCGACGAGCAGCGGGATGAGCCGCCGTCCCATGTAGCCGGTGGAGCCGGTGAGAAATACAGTCATCAGGTGTCAGGTGTCAGGTCTTAGGAGGAACGCCAAAGGCCCGGGGCTGGATTGCCTCGCGGACTACGTATTTCCGTCCTCTGTGTCCTCTGTGGTTCAAGAAACCTGCGAGTCTCCACCGCCGTACAAACGCCAGGGGACGTTGCAGAGGTTCTCGCCTTCGGTCTTGCCCACACGGAAGGTGTCCTGGGTGTAGAGGCAGACCTTGCCGCCCTGGTCCACCACCTGGGGATGGACGGAGAGCACCATGTTCTCGCGCAGGACCACGTCGCTCTGCGCGCCCACAGCGGGATATTCCAGCATGGTCGTTCCGATGGCGTGGCCAGAGAGATGTCCGAGCGCGAAGCCGTACTCCTTGAAGACGTCGGCGATGGCGCGATGCACGCTGGAAGCGAGTTCGCCTTCGTGCAGGTGCTTGCGCGCTTCCTCCATGGCGATGGGATAGCCCTGCTTCATGCGCTCGGTGACCGGATCAAGCTTCCCGTGGATGATGGCGCGGGAAAACTCCACCCAGTAGCCTTCCGGATTGGTGATCTCGAGTGAGTAGAGCATGAGGTCGTCGGCCGCGACGCGGCGGTGGCCGGGCACCTTGAACGACGCTTCCGCGGTGCCGTGCGTGCCTGAAAGGACGATGTTCATCATGCGCGGGCCGGCACCACGCGCAAAGTAGACCTCGACCGCCGGAGCCATGATTTCGGCCTCGGTCTTGCCCGGGACGTAGGCGTTCACCAGGGCGCGGAAGCCTTCCACCACGATGTCCATGGCTTCGCGGACTTCCTTCATCTCCTCTTCGCTCTTTACGGCGCGCGCCATGTCGAAGGCGAAGTCGAAATCCACAAGTTCCAAACCAGCCGCCACCATGGCCTGATAGTCCACCACCGCCATTACGTGCTTCAGGCCGTAAACACCCAGGCGCTTCCATTTCTTCTCCCGGGCGCACTCGGCGATCCATTGACCGGGGACCGCAGGCCACACGTGATCGCGCACCCAGGGCTTGGATTTGTCTCCGATCCAGCGTGCCTCGGCGGGAAACACCAGCGTCAGCTCGCCCTCGGGAGGAATCACCACGTAGCAGTAGCGGTGCACGATCTCAAACCCGGAGACGTAGCGCACTGCGCCTTCAAAACCGGCGTACTGATTGCCGCACACAATGAGCGCGTCCACCTTCTCCGCCTGTATGGCGGCGCGGATGTTCTTATAGCGGCGAGCGATTTCCTGCGGGGAGGGCATGCTATTTGGCGCCGCAGAGATCGGCGGCGGTGAGCGCGTAGATCTTCGTCATGTTCACCAGGGTCTCGATGCGGACCTTCTCTCCCTCCTTGTCGCGCGGGCCGCTGGAGGGGCCGTAATTCACCGTGGGGATACCGTAGCGTGTAAGCACGGAGGCATCCGACGACCAGAGCACGGTGTCGCGCTTGGGCACGGCTCCCATGATGCGGCGATGGTTCTTCTCAATGGCCTTCACCATCTCATGGTCGGGCGCGATTTCGGCCCCGGGCACGGAGACGTAGGTCTCAAACTCCAGAGCGTAGTCCGGGAAGCGTTTTTTGAGATCGAGCAACAACTCCTTAAGCTCGTGACGCGCATCGTTCATGGGCATGGTGGGCGGAACGCGCACGTCGAGATAGAGATCGGTGCGCTCCGGGGTGCGGCTGGCGCGCCAGGCGTGTCCGCCGTGGATGCCGCCCAGATTCACGAATCCCTTCTTGTTGCCGTATGCGGTTTTCTCCTGCCATTGCGGAATCCACTTGAGTAGTTGTGCGATCACGTCGTGCATGCGGCGCAGAGAGTTTTCTTTTTCGCGGCCGGGACCGAAAGCAGTGTGTACGTAGAGCCCGCGCGTGGAGATGCGCACCCATAGCGAGCCGTAATGACCGAGGACGAGCTGCATGTCCGTGGGCTCGCCCAGGATGCACATGTCGGGTACGGTGCCGTGGTTCACCAGGTAATGCGTGCCGCATCCGTATCCGCGATACTCCTTGCCGGTGAATTCGCCCACCTGGGTCTTCTCGATTTCGCCTGCGACGGCCGCAATGATCACGTCGCCTTCCAGCTTCACGCCGGCGGCCTGTAGCGCCCGCACAGCCTGCGTGTAGCAAACCAGCGCGCCCTTCAGGTTGTAGATGCCCAGGCCGTAGATCATGCCGTCTTTGATTACGGCGTGCGGCTTGTAGCCCAGGCCGGTGAGGAACGGCTCGCGGCCGGTGTTGGAGGTGTCCATGTGGCCGTTGAACATCAGGCAGCGGCCATTGCCCGAACCGGGGAAGCGTCCGACCACATTGGCGCGGCCTTCTTCCACCTCCTGCCAGGCTACCTCCAATCCCATCTGCTCGAAGGCGGCGCGCATGTAGTTGGCCATCTCGAGTTCGGAGCCCGTGGGGCTGGGAATGTTGACCACGTCGCAGCACATCTCGACCAGCGCACGCTCGTCAATGTGGGCGAGGATGCGGTCGGCGAGTGAGGACTTGGACTTGGGGCGCTTGGGCATGGAGGGGTCGTTGGTCAAAAGGCCATCAGAATCTAAACCATGTTCCTTCGAACGGCAACGTGGCTCGCAACTGTCGTAAGGTCCTTCGCCCGCCTACGGCGTGCTCAGGATGACGAAAACCGCGGTGTTCGTTCACAAGAGCATTAGCACAATGTTCCCAAGCCACGTCATCCTGAGCCGCGACTTGTCGGGGCGAAGAACCTTACGACTGCTTCGGGCGCCGATGCCGTCCACGGGATCACTTCGGTCGCCGGGCAACCGGCCGTGCGTACCAGCCCGCGCTCAGGTCCCGCCATTTCGGATTTGCTGACTCGATCAACGCTATCTTGCGTTCTCGCCTCCATCCCTTGAGTTCCTTTTCGCGGTCGATGGCGCTGAGCATGTGGCTGTAACGTTCGAAAAGGACCAATTTGTTCGTCTTGTATTTCGCTACAAAGCCCTTTGGCTTGAATTTGTGCTGCCAAACCCGCGCCTCAAGATTGCCGGTCACACCGATGTAAAGCACGCGGCGTTGGCTGGCCATAATGTATGCGCAAGGAAATGCCATAAGTGACCCTTCCTCCTGCATCGTGAGTCCCAGCTGTCGTAAGGTCCTTCGCCCGCCTGCGGCGGGCTCAGGATGACGAATCATCGAGCGACCTACTCAACCCAGAAGCCGGAAGTCATCCGGGAAGGTGCACAGCTTCTCGTTCCCTGCCCCGGTGATCCAGAAGTTGTCTTCCAGACGCAGGCCGCCGCCTTCGGGCCAATAGATTCCGGGTTCGATGGCGAGCACCATTCCTTTGCGGATGGTGCCGGTGCCGGCCTGGTGGGCATACGGAGGCTCGTGCGCGCGCGCCCCAACGCCGTGGCACACCGGATGCGAAGGCTGGCCGGGGTATCCGCCTTCGGCGATGCGGGCGCGAATGAGCCGGTCGAGTTCGGGAAAGTTCGCGCCGTCGTGCGCAAACGCGACCGCTTCGTTGAAGACCTTGAGCAGCAGATCGAGCAACTGGTTGTAGCGGGGCGTGAGCTTGCCTGGACACAGATTCTTCGTGAGGTCGTTCCAGTAGCCATCCACACACACCCAAATCTCAAACAGCGTGGGTTCATTCTGCTGGATGGGACGATCGCCGGTCGCGGTAAAGGTCCGAATGCCGGGTCCGGACCAGACCAGCGTGAACGCCCGCGCCATCTCCACCTTGCCCTGGTAGCCGACGCCCACACCGTGCACGTAGCCTTCGAACATCGCGCCCACTTCGCTTTCCTTCATACCCACGCGCATGTGCTGGCGAGTGTGTTCCATGGCCAGCGCGGCCAGTTCGTTGGCCAGGCGCATGCGCGCGATTTCCTGATCGGTCTTGATGGCGCGCGCTTCGATGAGCACCGGCATGGCGTCCACCACCTGTCCGGCAACCTTCTCGAAGGCCTGAAAGTACGGCTGTGTGTAGACCGTGGGCTCGCCCACCATGCGGTCGGCGGCTTGCGACGAGTTGGTGAGTTCGATGCCGACCTTGTCCGTGAGCCCGCGGTCCTTCAGTACGGCGAGCGCCACATCAACTGCGCGCATGTTGGGCGGCCGCGGATCACGCTCGTCGTAACCCTTGAACAACCGGATATCACGCGTCCAGGAATTGCGCTCGGCGTCGGCCAGTTGGGGCTCAATGGCGATCAGCGTCGGTTCACCCTCGCGGGGAAACACCACCGCGTCGTAGCCCTTCATGCACCAGTAGTTGGTGAGATACAGGATGTTGTCAGGCGCGCGGCAGACGATGGCTGAGAGTTCGTGCTGCTTCATCAGTGCGCGCATGCGGGAAAGCTTGGGTTCGTCCTTGGGCCACGGCATGGTTTGCTCGTTCTACTTCTTCGTCCACGACGCTTCCCTGCCCTTGATTAACCGATAGAGCGCGGTGTGCAAAGGCGCTGGAACCCCGGCGCGAGCGGCCTCGCGGGCAATGGCTCCGCCCAGGAAGTCCACCTCGGTCGGAAGCCGGTGGCGGACATCATAGAGCATGGACGGCGGATGATTGGTGCGCGCGCCGATCTTGTTCATCTCCCACGGGTCTTCGTGCAGTTCGATGCCCAGCGCCGCGGCCACGGCCTTGCCTTCGTCCATCAAGGCGTGCACCAGGTTACCGAGGTCGGAAAACTTTTCTTCCATCGCCGTCTCCGGACAATGCGGCAGATCGGCCAGCGCGCACACGCTGTTCACCGATGCGTTGAAGATGAGCTTCGACCACTGCGCCGGGCGGGCATCCTGAAGCGCCTCGGCTTTCAAGCCGCCGGCGACAATGAGATCGGCAAGCTCTTTCACCAACGCAAACGGGGTGTTGGTGGGCTCGAAAGGGCCCATCCACGTGGGCGTGTCGAGTTCGTACTG
>JBOGLL010000195.1:0-8956 GCA_050746065.1 Terriglobales bacterium
GCCCTACACTTGCCTCCACACATACCTGCCAAATCGGCCGGGTCAGAGACCCGGCCCCACACATACTTGCCAAATCGGCCGGGTCAAAGACCCGGCCCTACACATTCTTGCCCTCCACACATTCTAGCCTTCTTGTGCAGGGCCGGATCTGTGTAGCGCCGGATCTGTGTAGCGCCGGGTCTTTGACCCGGCGGGTTGTGTGTGAGGTCGGCAAGGCTGGGTCCGAGACCGGGTCCTACACAGAAAGCTGGCCTTACACAGGCCGGCCCGCCACATCTTGCTATATGCAACCCCCTCGACACAGTGGTGAAAGGAGTTGCACTCCTGGCCGGTGGCAGGGAACTGAGCAAGTGGTCGCCTGGCCACTTTAGGTATTTTAAGTTCATGAAAAATAGACGGTTACGGGTATGGACAAAACTGTGGAAAGGTTTGTGACTTTGGTAACCAGCGTGCATTAGTTAGGCGTGCCGCAGTTTATCTGTGGGCCCTTTAGGAGAGGACAGGGGGGTATGAACATGAAGAAGCTATTCGCGGTATTACTGGTTCTCGGCTGTGCGGTGCTGATGTCTACGCCGGCCATGGCCGATGCGTGCACCGTCGCCGATGAGTTCTGCCTGATTAACTCCAACGAGAATCAGTTCAACCCCGGCGAAATCACGGTGCACATTGACCTTACGGGAAATACACTGACGGTTACGGCGCACGGGGACGCGGGCTTTGTGCTGAAGGGTATTGATTCAATCGCCGTCAACGCCGAACTCGCCGCCGGCGGTAACATCTTCCAAGACGGCCCTGATGGCTGGCTAGCGGACGCCACCCCGAATTCCGATGGCTTCTCAGGAACCTTCGGTAGCGGTGCCAGCGACTCGGGTGGCACCGATACGACCGTGGTCTTTACGCTCCTTGGAGCGCCCGTCTACGCCGACGGCGAGGATCCGACCTGGATCGTCCACATCCGCTACGACTTTGGTGACAACACCAATTGCAGCGCGTTCATCAGCAACGCCCCCACGCCGGGTGGCTCAGTTCCGGCGGACGGAAGCTGCGGCGGCACCGAAATACCTGAGCCCGGCTCTCTAGCCCTTCTGGGAACGGGCCTTTTCAGCGCGGTGGGTGTGATTCGGCGCAAGTTGAAGAAGGCGTAAAACTCCTGACCTCATCTGTCCCTCAAACAGCCCCGAGCTCAGGCTCGGGGCTGTTGCTTTTTGGGGAATCGCGCAGTCCCTGTTACCAAGCCCCGAGATTGGTTCTCCGGGCTTTTTGTTTGCAGTTTCGGATTCAAACGAGGGACAATCGAGAGGCGATCAGGTTTCCCAGGAGACGCAATGATCCGTGATGTTCGTGCAAGGTTCCTGCTGCTGGCCGCACTGTGTGTTGTGCTGCTCGCAGGTTGCAACCGCAGCCCCGAGGTGAAAAAGAAGAAATACGTGGAGAGCGGCGACCGCTACTTCCAGGAAGAGCAATACCGCGAAGCGGCTATCCAGTACTCCAACGCCATCCAGGTGGATTCGCGGTACGGCGAAGCACACTACAAGCTGGCGCAGACCTTCCTGAAGATGAACCTGGGCACGGCCGCCTATGGCGAATTGCAGCGAGCGGTGGAGCTGCAGCCCAAGAACCTGCAGGCACAACTCGACCTAGGCAACCTTTTGCTGGCAGGACGCGAATGGGACCTGGCGTCGGAGTCCGCGCAGAAGGTCCTGGACGCCGACCCAAAGCACGTAGAGGCCCATGTGTTGAAGGCCAATGCGCTATACGGCAAGGGCGAGCGGGATACCGCCTTCCAGGAACTGGAAACCGCAGTGCAATTGAACCCGAACCGGGCACAAACCCATGTGAACCTGGCCGTGCTGCAGTCGGCGGCCGGCAGGACGGCGGAAGCCGAGGAGAGCTTCAAACAGGCATTGGCCCTGGATCCCAGACTGGCGGTGGCGGCTTCGAAGTTGGGCGAGTTCTACGCACGACAGCGGCGCTGGCCCGAAGCTGAGCAGCAGCTCCGCCGCACCATCGAACTGGAACCAAAGCGGCCTGAGCACCGGGCACTGCTGGCCCGGTTGTACCTGAGCCAAGGTGACCGGGTCCACGCCGAACAGGTCCTTCAAGAAGCCAAACAGGCCCTGGGTAACGATCCCGCGGGTTACCGCATGCTGGGGGACCTGTACGTCGCCGTGGGTGAAATGGACAAGGCGCTGGACGAATTCAAGACGCTGTACAGCCAGCACTCCGACGACCTGCGGGTGAAGAAGAATTACATCTTTCTGCTCATCCAGCGCGGACGGCTGGACGAGGCCACCAAGCTCAACGACGAAATCCTGGAGAAGAACGCCAAGGACATAGAGGCGCGCATCTATCGCGGCCAGGTCCTGAACCGGGAGGGCAAGCCGGCGCAGGCCATTGAGCAGTTCGATGCCGCCCTGAAACTGGAGGGCGGGAATGCACGAGCGCTGTACGAACGCGGCGTGGCCTTCAGCCGGCAAGGCAACCTGGCGCGGGCGGAGAGCGACTGGCGCGCTGCCCTCCAGCAGCGTCCCGGCATGCTGGAGGCGCATCAGGCGGTGGCCACTCTGGCCCTGGGCAAGGGTGACTTTGATCAAGCCATCACCAGCGCCGACATCATCCTCGAAGCCCGTGCTTCCTCGGTCGAAGGCTACCTGCTGCGCGCTTCGGCATTGCAGGGCAAGAATCAGGACGCGAAGGCGGAAGCCGATCTGCGCAAAGCCATGGAAGTGGCTCCGCGGAATCCTGTGCCCTACACGCGCCTGGCGGCGGTCCGCTTTCATCAGAAAAAATATCCTGAGGCGGAAAAGCTCTACGATGAGGCCCTTTCCCGGGACCCAAATTCCAGGCTGGCGATTGAGGGCCTGGCGGCGGTCTATCTGCGGCAGCAACAGCCGGCCAAAGCCCTGGAGCGGGTGAACGCTCTGCTGGCGCAGAATCCGGCCAGCAGCGGACTTCTGACCCTGCAGGCCAAACTGCTGGTCGCGCAGAAGGACGTTGCCGGTGCGGAAGCCGCCGTTCACAAGGCGCTACAGGCGGACGGCAAGAACACAGAGGCACTGAGGCTACTGGGTCAGATCAGCCTTTCACGCGGAGCCAAAGACCAGGCTGCTGCAGCCTACCAGCGCATGATCGAAGCCGATCCGGGCGACGCGTCCGGATACGTGCTGCTGGCCACGCTGGAAGAAGGACGCGGCAATTCCCAGAAAGCCGAGGAACTCTATCGCAAAGCGTTGCGGGCGCAGCCCGATCATCCCCAGGCGTCCAATCACCTGGCGTATCTGCTGCTGGAGCGGGGAGGCAACGTGGACGAAGCCGTTTCCCTGGCTCAGTTGGCGCGCAGCAAGGCGCCCGATTCACCCACCACGGCGGACACGCTGGCCTGGGCCTATTACCACAAAGGGGCCTACGGGCTGGCCGTAGGGCTGTTGAAGGATGCAGTCAAGAAATCACCAGAGAACCCGACGCTGCACTATCACCTGGGGCTGGCGTATCAGAAATCGGGTGAGCGGGCGCTGGCACGCACGCACTTACAGCGCGTGCTACAGCTCAAGTCCGACTACACGCACGCCGCTCAGGTGCGGCGCGCGCTGCAAGAGCTGGGCGGATAGGCCGGGCTGTGCGCTAGCCTAACGCCTGCGGCGCAGCACCTCGAGCCACACCGGGGTGGTGCGCACGGTATTGCTGCTGTCTTTGCCACGCAGCGTCAGCAGGTAGGTCCCTACGGCGACGCTGTCTCCCGTTGTGATGGTCAAAGTGGCGCTGCCGGGTGTGCTCACGATGGCGGGGAGGTAGCTGGCACTTGCTCCGGCCGGCAGGCCCTCAATCTCCATGGTGACGTCTCCGACGTAGCCGGCGATGGGATCCACCTGCACGGCGAGGCTGACCGTGTCACCGCGCACCACCGAGAACGAAACCGCCGCCGTCGACAGTTTGAACCCCGGCCGGTCGCAGGCCCCAAGCGCGTGCTCGGCGCTCAGACGCCCACGGGCGCTGACCTTTCCCACCAGCCAAGGCAAGGGCTGCACATTCACCAGCAGCATGTCCCGAAGATCCGCTGTTCCCAGGTCGCGGCAAAAGGAGAGGACCAGCGCCGCTGCACCGGCAACGTGGGCTGCCGCCAGCGAGGACCCGGTGCCGTAACCGTAGTCGCCGGGAATGGTGGACAGCAGAAACGCCCCGGGCGCGCCCAGATGCACGGAATTGGCGCCGTAATTCGATTGAATGTAGAGCGTGTCCTGGTTGCCCGTGGCGGCCGTGGAGATGACGTTAGGCAGCGCGAAGCTGGCGGGATAAACGGGATCCACGTCGTTGTTAGAGCCAGTGTTGCCGGCGGGGGTGACAAACAGGATGTCGTACATGTAGGCGCGCTCCACCGCTTCCATCAGCGCCCGTGAAAAGACGTGATCGCCCCAACCCGCCGCGATGACGCGCACGTTGGCCAGCCCGGTGGCCTTGGCCTGCACGGCAAACTCGACAGCGTCGATGGCGTTGGAGGTGGTGCCCGTTCCCCGGGCGTCGAGGAACTTCACCGGCATCATGCTGGCGATCCAGTTCACGCCGGAGATGCCGATCACGTTGTTGCCCTCTGCCCCGATGATGCCGGCCATCTGCGTGCCGTGCTGGTTGTCATCGGAGGGATCGCAGGTGCGCTTGATGATGTTGAAGCCGTGCGTGCCCGCCGCACATTCTAACGTCCGTCCGCCCAGGGTCACAGCGAAGCTGCCTGGAGCCGACCAAAGGTTGTTCACCAGGTCCGGATGGGACTGGTCCACACCTGTGTCCAGCACTGCCACAACGTGGTCACGGTTCCCGCTGGAAAGTTCCCAGGCGTTGGACGTCCCGATGTCTGCACCGGGAGTACCGGTAAGGCCCAGCACCGTCTGGCCCGTATTCCACAGCGGCCACTGCTCGCCAAAAAGTTCGTCGTTGGGGATGGTCTGGATCTCGAGCACGTAGTTGGGCTCGGCGTAGAGCACGTCGCTGCGCTGGCGCAGGCTGCCCACGAGTGCGGCGGCACCCTTGCTTTTTGAGCGCAACAGATACGTTCCAGTGCCCCCGACACTCTGGATGAGCGCCAGGTTCTCCTTCGCCCGAAGTTGGGGCCCCGGTACCGCGCCGGGGCGGAACTTCACCAGTGCCTCGCCGGCGGCTACCAGCTTGCCTTGGAATTTCTGTGTCTTGAGTTGCGCTTGAAGCGGCACAATGCCTGCCGCCAGCCATATGAGGATGGCTGCCACCAACCGGGTTGTAGTTCGCATGGTTCGAGTGCGCGGAGAATGTTACCGGACTACTGTAACTCATCGGGCAACAGGATTCGGAGGGAGTTATCTCAATTGCCAATAGTTGACCAGATATCCCATGGAGACCATCGCACCTGATCAGCGACCGTGACAGCGAACCGCGCTTCTGCGAAGATAGCGAAAGCGCACGGCCGCTGCGCCTTTCCGCGGGCCGTGGCTTCCGAAGCATGGGCACCCTTGACTCAAAGACGGCTGGTAGTCCGGCGAACGGCCTGAGCGTGGACGTGGAGGATTATTACCACGTCGAGGCCTTCGCCGACCGCATCACGCCGGAGATGTGGCCCACGTTTCCCAGCCGCGTGGCCGACAACACGCGCCGCGTGCTGGAGCTGTTTGCCAGATCGGGAGCGCGGGCCACGTTTTTCGTGCTGGCTTACGTGGTGGAACGCGAACCCGGCCTGGTGCGCGAGATCCAGGCGGCAGGTCACGAAGTGGGCTGCCACAGCCATCTGCATCGCTGCATCTTCCGCCTCACGCCGGAAGAATTCCGTGCCGACACTCGCCGCGCCCGCGCGCTGCTGGAAGACGCTGGTGGGAAATCCATCGCCGGCTACCGGGCGCCGACGTTTTCGGTGACCCGGCGATCACTGTGGGCGCTGGACATTCTCGCCGAAGAAGGGTTCCTCTACGACTCCAGCGTGTTCCCGGTGCACCATGACGTCTACGGGATTCCGGAAGCGCCGCGCTTCGCCTACGAGTGGGAGATGACGAACCGGACGCGGCTGTATGAGATTCCTCCGCTGACGTTCCGCTTCCTGGGACGCAACCTCCCCCTGGGCGGTGGAGGCTATCTGCGTATGTTACCGATGTGGTACACACGCTGGGGGCTGGGGCGCGTACGCCGTGAGGAGCAGCCGGCGCTGGTGTACCTGCATCCCTGGGAGCTGGATCCGGGCCAGCCGCGCCTGGAGGGGCGGCGCCGGTCCGTGCTCCGCCATTATTCGAACCTCCACACGATGGAAAGGCGTGTGAAGGAAGTGCTCGAAAGCGCCAGCTTCGTGCCCCTCCGCGAAGTGCTGGAGAACCAGTTGGCGCGCGGCCCACTGCCGCGGCACAAGCCGGCGTCGTTTGCAAACGGAAGCTGAAAATCTCGCAGAATCTTAGCAAGAAGCCGCGCCGAGAGGGGCCGCGCCAGGTTAGTCGGCTGCTGCGTGCAGGTCCTTGCGCATGCGGTTGGAGGGCAGGCCGGCGTCACGCAGCTTGTAGAGCAGGGCGCGGTAGCTGATGTCGAGAGCGCGGGCGGTGCGCTTGCGGTTCCAGTTGTGCTCCTGCAGCACTTTCAGGATGATCTTGCGTTCCATTTCCCGCACCGCCTGGCGCGTGATCTTCTTGAGGGAGATGGGGCCGGCAAATTCCAACTCGCCGCCCAGGACGGTTTCTTCGCGCATGACCAGTTCGCTGGAAACCGCGTCTTCGGAATCGAGAATCACATAGCGCTTCATGAGGTTCTCGAGCTCGCGGACGTTGCCCGGCCAGTGATACTTGCGCAGCATCTGCACGACGCCGCTGGAAAGCGGGCGAGCGCGGCGATTGAACTTCTGGTTGTAAACCTCGAGGAAATAATCCACGAGCTGAGATACGTCGTCACGCCGCTCGCGCAACGGCGGAAGCTGCAGGTTCACCACGTTGATCCGGTAGTACAGGTCCTGGCGGAAAGTGCCGGACTCGATTTCCTTGGCCAGATCGCGGTTGGTGGCGCAGATGAAGCGTACTTCCACCCGTGTGTCTTCCTGCGAGCCGATGCGGGCGAAATGTCCATCCTGCAAAAGCTGCAGCAGCTTGGCTTGCAGGCCGGGATCGAGCTCGGAGATTTCGTCCATGAACAGTGAGCCGCGGTGGGCCAGTTCCACGCGGCCGGGCTTGGTGCCGTAGGCCCCGGTGAAGGCGCCCTTCTCGTATCCGAAGAGCTCGCTCTCCAACAGCGTACCTGGGATAGCGGGGCAGTTGACCTTGACGAAGGGGCCGGAAGCCCAGGGAGACAGCCGGTGAATAAGGCGGGCGATGATCTCCTTGCCGGTGCCGCTCTCGCCCTGGATAAGCACGGGAACCTGGGCGTGGGCCACCTTTTCCAGCTTGCGCTGGATCTCGCGCATCCCGGGGGTAGACCCGAAGACGATGTCGTCGCTGGGCAGGGACTCAAAAGACCCGTTCAGCAATCCGTTGGCGGCGGTCTGCGGCATTTAGGCTGGCTCCCGAAGGGGAGGGAGAGTCGAATCCTCCGCTAACTTATGCACTCAAAGCGCCAGATTTTGCACTTGTCCGAAAAAACCCCTGCGAGGGCCCCTTCCTCAACCTCTAAGATATGTATTATCAGTACCATGGGGGATATTTTTTCCCCTGGTTCGAGGATACTTTGGGGGCTTCAGAACATGCAACAGGCCCTCCCAGGAGGGAAAATATTTTCACTCAGGGGAAAACAATTCCACTTTTTGCGGGTTTGTCGGAAGAGTCGCGAGGGCTAAATCAGAGGGCGGGCAAACTGCAATCCCCAGAGGTCACAGCGTTCCGAATTCACCACGCGAACCAACTGGGCGGTAAGGCTTCGGGAGGAGCCGGAGAGCAGTTTCTCTTCGGCAATGGGGGCTGCGGGAAACTCCAGACTCAGGTCGCGGGAGGCGGGGAAGTAACGGCGCATCACAACCAGTGCGCCCCCGGCGCTCAGATTGAGGGCTGTAGCGAACTCCAGAAATTCCTTGCCATCCTGGTCGGAGCCGCGGACAAACACGGGTACGGCCACGGGCAGACGCTCCCATCTCCTGCGGTCGTCGTTATGGGCCGCCACGATCGTCACTTGCTTGTCCGTGAGTCTATTTTCTTGCATGTCAGCCGCGGCGAATCTGGCGGTGCTGCGCGAAGCCTGGGATAGAGCAATCTCCTAGAAACCTACCGCAAATATGGGGCCAAACTACTGTTTGTCAAGGAGTTCCGGCTTTGTCTAGGAAAACTGGTTACTTAAGTAACCTTGGCCTAACGGTCTCAACAAATAGCTGCCCGGAGAAGCGCAAGGTTTTGCGGTTTTCCGGTAAATTCATGGCGTTTTCTCTTGACAGGGTGGGGGATTGACCTTAGGCTGATGCACACTCCCCTTGCAGCGTCACCCAGAATAACACTTAGGTCTACCTCCGCTTTCCCCGCGGAAGCTAGGACCGAAATGCAGCAGAGCGCCCTCAAACCCGACGCTCAGGATGCCGTTTCCCCAGCCGAGCCTGGGCTGCCGCCGCCAGCGGCGATGCCTGCCGCCGTGGATGGGGAAACCTTGGGCAGCGTCCGCCAGATGTACATGGAGGAGCTGCTGCGCTCCTACCAGAGGTTGCAGGAAAGGAACCGGCAGAGCAGTGTGGCCCTGGCTTCGGCCGCCCATGAGTTGCGCACGCCGCTCTCGGTGATGAGCGGATACATGGATGTGCTGCTGAGCGAAAAGCTGGGTGGACTGAACGAACGCCAGCGCCAGATCCTGCAGGAGATGCAGTCCTCAAGCTCGCGACTGGAGCACTTCATTCAGGACTTCCTGACCTACAGCGCGCTGGAGACGGGCAAGCTCACGCTCACCACCGAAACCTCAGACCTGAACGCCTGCCTAGCGGAGATCGCGGGCTTCTGGTTGTTGCGCTTCAAGGAAAAAGGCGTGGCCCTGTATCACGTGCCCGCGGAAAACG
>JBOGLL010000196.1:0-14223 GCA_050746065.1 Terriglobales bacterium
GACGACCACTGCTACGACACTATTTCCGGCGGTGACTGGCTCCCCGACCAGGACGCCGTCGAAGCTTTCTGCCGCGAGGCGCCGCAGGAGATGGTGCAGCTCGAGCACTGGGGATGTCCGTGGAGCCGCGACCCCGACGGCCACATCGCGGTGCGCGCCTTCGGCGGCATGAAGAAGATGCGCACCTGGTTCGCCGCCGACAAGACCGGCTTCCACATGCTGCACACGCTGTTTCAGACCTCTCTCAAGTACAACGCCATCATCCGTTACGACGAGTGGTTTGCCACGCGCCTCCTGGTGGACGACGGGCGTGTGCAGGGCGTGGTGGCCATCGAGCTCGCCACGGGCCGCATCGCTGCCATCACGGCGAAGTCGGTGATTCTATGCACGGGCGGCTGCGGCAAAGTTTTCCCTTTCACCACCAACGCCAACATCAAGAACGGCGATGGCATGGCCCTGGCCTACCGCGCCGGCGCTCCGCTGAAGGACATGGAGTTCATGCAGTACCACCCCACCGGGTTGCCGTTCACGGGGATCCTGATCACGGAGGCCGCGCGTTCCGAAGGCGGCTATCTGATCAACAAGGACGGCTATCGCTACCTGCAGGATTACAACCTGGGCACGCCGTCGCCCAAGCCGGTACTGCGCTCCATGGAACTGGGGCCGCGCGACCGCCTGTCACAGGCATTCGTGAAGGAGCATGAGAAAGGCCGCACTATCGAGACGCCGTATGGCCCCGTGGTCCACCTCGATCTGCGGCATCTGGGCGAGAAGCTGATCAATACCAAGCTGCCGTTCGTGCGCGAGCTGTGCCTGAAGTACCAGAACATCGATCCCGTGCGTGAACTTATCCCGGTGCGGCCGGTAGTCCACTACATGATGGGCGGCGTCTCCACCGACATCAACGGCGCAACGCCTCTCGCCGGACTCTACGCCGCGGGCGAAGCGGCGTGCGTCTCCATCAACGGCGCCAACCGTCTGGGATCGAATTCACTGCCCGAGTTGCTGGTGTTCGGCGCGCGGGCTGGACACGCGGCCGCGACCTTTGCCTCGGAGCAGCCGGAACACAACGCGTACATCGAGGCGCAAGCGAACGACGAAAAGCGCCGCATCGAGCAGGAGTATCTGTTCCAGCAGGGAGGCAAGGAACGCATCGCCACGCTGCGCGACGAGATGCAGGCAGCCACCGAGGCGGGGGCAGGCATCTACCGCACCGGCAGCTCACTGGCCGAGGCCGCCGGCAAGCTGCGCCAGCTCCAGGAGCGCTACCGCAACGTGGCCCTCGAGGACCGCAACCGGACCTTCAATACCGAGCTGCCGGCCGCGCTCGAACTGGGCTTCATGCTGGACGTGGCCGAGTGCATCGTCCGCTGTGCCATGGAGCGCACGGAGTCGCGCGGCGCCCACCAACGCACTGATTTTCCCAAGCGCGACGACTCACAGTTTCTGAAGCATTCGATGGTTTATCGCAATCCCGACGGCTCCGCCCGCGTGGAGTACCTGCCAGTGACCATCACGCGCTGGCCGCCGGGAGAGCGGGTGTACGGGCAGCAAAGCAAGGAAGCGTGATGGACATTCGCTTCTATTTGGATCCAACTACCGGCCAACCACACATCTACCGTCACGACGTGGACGAAGGCGAAGTGGAAGATGTATTGGCCAAGCCCGGGGAGGACCGACCGGGCCGCGAGGGCTCCCGCGTAGCCAATCGGACAAGCAGAGTCAGGGAAATACCTGCGGGTGATCTATGTTCCGGACCCGCAGCCAGACAGCGTCTTCGTGATCACCGCTTATGAGTTGAAGGGAAAGCCGCTGATGGCGTATCGTCGGCGCAGGCGCAGGAAGAGGCGGAAATGAAACAAAACAGATTCCCGGCGGGGTGGGATGAAGAGCGGGTGCGGAAGGTCCTGTCCCACTATAAGCAGCAGACCGAAGAGGAAGCCGTTGCGGAGGACGAGGCGGCCTTTGAAGACCAAGGACACGTCGTGATGGAAATCCCTCACGAACTGGTGTCAGTGGTCCGCGAATTGATAGCGAAGCATCAGCCCTAAGAAAATGCCCGCCCGAGCCCCCGGCACCATCCTGCTGGAGATAACGCGCTACTCGCCCGAGCACGATGCCGCGCCGCGCCTCGAGCGCTACGAAGTGCCTTACCGTAAAGAATGGGTCATTCTCGACGCGCTCAACTACATCAAGGACCGGCTCGACGGCTCGCTTTCCTATCGCTGGTCGTGCCGCATGGGCATCTGCGGATCCTGCGGCATGATGGTAGACGGCGAGCCCAAACTCACCTGCGCGACTTTCCTCTCGCATTACCAGAAGAACAAAGTGGTGCGGGTTGAGCCGTTGCGCTTCTTTCCCGTCATTCGCGATCTGGTGACCGATGTGGCCGACTTCGTTTCCAAACTGCGCCGTGCCAAGCCCTGGCTCATCCGCAAGCAGGAAAAGCCGCTCAGCGAGGGCGAGTACCTGCAAACACCCGAACAGCTCGACACCTACAAACAGTTTTCTATGTGCATCAACTGCATGCTGTGCTACGCCGCATGTCCGGTGGTCGGGTTGGACGCGCATTTCATCGGCCCGGCAGCATTGGCACTCGCCCAGCGCTACAACAAAGACTCGCGTGACCAGGGCGCCCGCGAGCGTCTGGAAGAGTTGAGCGACCACGAAGGCATCTGGGGCTGTACGTTTGTCGGTGAGTGCACCCGCGCCTGCCCCAAGCACGTGGATCCGGCGGGCGCCATCCAGCAGTACAAGCTCACGGCCGCGGGCGAATGGTTCAAGGCGTTCCTGATGCCCTGGGGAGGGAAGTGACGGGCAACCACGAATGGCAACGGAATTCCATCCACGCTGGTATCGCAGGCGCGTTTCCACCTACTGGTGGCTGGCGAGCTGGCCGTACACGCGGTTCATCCTGCGCGAACTCACCAGCATCTTCGTTGCCTGGACGGTGGTGCTCACGCTGTTGCTGATACGGGCCCTCGCCGAAGGTCCGCACGAACTCGCCGCGCTCCAGGAGTGGTTGCGTACCCCCGCCCTCCTCGCACTCAATGGTGTGAGCCTGCTGTTTGTGCTGTATCACACGATTACATGGTTCAATCTTGCGCCCAGTGCCATGGCGGTTCGCATGGGCGGCAAGCGTGTGCCGGATGCGCTCATCGCCGCGCCCAACTATGTGGCGTGGATCGCGGTGACCGCAGCCGTAGTCTGGTTCTTAATGAGAGGCTGAATGGCGGAAGGCACTACAAAGCGCACTCCGGGCCGTTCGAACGATCCTTTTTTCTGGGGACTGTTCAGCGCCGGCGGAGTGGTGGCGGCGTTCCTGTTGCCCGTGCACCTCTTCCTGTTCGGACTCGCGTTCCCACTGGGCTGGCTGGAACCGCCGGCCTACAATCACTTGCGTGAACTGGTCACGCATCCGCTGGCGCGGCTCTATCTGTTTGTGCTGTGCTCGCTGCCGCTCTTTCACTGGGCCCATCGTTTTCGCTTCACCCTTTACGACGGTCTGCAGATCAAGCACTTGAACGAAGTAATTTTTGTATTCTGTTATGGCGGCGCGATTGCAGGAACGGCGATCGCAGGCTACCTGCTGTGGAACTTCGCCTAGCCGCCGGAGAGCCCTTATGGAACCCAAGCTGAAGCCCATCTCCAAGGATGGAATCACGCAGGCCGTTTCGCGGATTCAGCTCTACCGCTACCTGAACGAGCCCGAAGAGGCGGAGTCCATCTGCCGCGACATCCTGGCCGTCGCGCCCGACCATCAGATGGCCGTGCGACTGCTGGCCATGACCATCACCGATCAGTTCACCGGCGATCCTTCCGACCGTTTCGCGGAAGCGGAAGGGCTTCTGAACACGCTCACCGATCCGTATGAAAGGTTGTACTTCACCGGCTTGCTATACGAGCGCAAAGCCAAGGCGCAGTTACAGGCCGGGCGTCCGCACGCGGCCTTGATGCCCTTGTTTGAAGAGGCCATGCGGCGCTTTGCGGAAGCGGAAAAGATCCGCCCCAGCGGCAACGATGACGCCATCCTGCGCTGGAACCGCTGCGTGCGACTGCTGGAGAGCCTGCCCGGAGTAGACCTGGAAGAAGAGGCTTTCGACGCGCACGACAGCCCGCCGATCTAACGCAGCGCCTTCAGTGCCGCGGCCACGTCTCCCACAGCCATGTAGCAAGTGACCTTGCGTGCGCCTTTGGCTGGACCTACGTAGGCGTACTGGATGTTGATGCCCCCATTGCCCAGCCGGGACGCGGCTGCCGCCAGCGTGCCTGGCTTGTCGGCCAGCCTCACCGCGACCACGTCTTCTTCCGAAGTCTTCCAACCTTTGGCGGCTAGCACCTTCTTGGCTGCTGCCGGTTTGTCTACAACCATGCGGATCGCACCCTGGTCCAGGTTCACGTGGGCCAGGAACGCTTGAATGTTCACCTTCTTCTCGGCCAGCGCCGACGCCACTGCGCCTAGCACTCCGGCCCGGTCCGTCACCCACACGGTGATCTGTTTTGCCTTTGGCATTTCCCACCTCCTGTGCGCCTGCTCGTTCTCTACTTAGGAAGACCGGTGATGCGCAAGCCCGCGGCATGTGCCTTGTATCGCACGTTGATGCCGATGAGCAGCGCGGTCAATTGCTCGACGATGCGAGCATTCTCCAGCCGCCCGCCGTCCACGCCGCGCGCGTTGGGGATTCGCTCCGCCAGCTCGCACACCGCCTGGCGGGCAGTAGCGTCGTCGCTGCAGACGATGACGTCGCAGTCCACGGGGCTTGCGCTCTCGAGCGCCTCGTGGGAGACGTTCTGAAATGCGGCCACCACCTTCACGCCCTCGGGTACCAGTTCCGCCGCCTGTTCTGCCGCAGACCCTTGCCACACGCCCAAGGTGCGCGTGGGACGCCCGCCCACGGCTGCCGCCAGCGGTACCGTCGTGTCAATCAGCATTGTTCCCGCGCGAAACGCGGTCTTCAGTTGCTTCAGGATCTCGGCGTGCCCGGAGAAGGGAACCGTGAGTACCACCACGTCGGTTGCAGCTACAGCGTCGGCGTTGGCCATGCCGGTAACGCGCCCGGATGTTCCCGCAGCTTTCGCGACTTCTTCAGCCGCTCGTTGGGCACGTTCGGCGTCGCGCGAGCCGATGATGATTTCTTCTCCAGCGCGCGCCCAGCGCAAGGCCAGTCCGCGGCCCTCGGGACCGGTGCCGCCCACAATGGCGATACGGCGGCTCAAGGGCACTCCTCCGCCGTTTGAAACGCCTGGTCCTGATGGATGCTGCACGGATAGCGCAGCCGCGTGTACGTTGTGTTGCGCTCGGCCGGCACACGGCCCAGCGCCAGGATGCGCTGCTGGAATTCTTCCGGGCTCACGTACTGGCCGGCGGTCGAACCAGCCAGCCGGGAAATGTTCTCTTCCATCAGCGTACCGCCGTAGTCGTTGGCGCCGGCCGCAAGACAGAGCTGCGCCACCGAGCGGTCCAGCTTCACCCACGACACCTGCAGGTTGCGGATGGCGCCCGCGAGCAACACCCGCGCCAGGGCATGCACGTGCAGATGCTCAGAGAGCGTTGGACCGGGACGCGCCAGTCCCTGCTGGAAGAGCAGCGTGTTCTGGTGGACGAACCCCAGCGGCACGAACTCGGTGAAGCCCCCGGTTTCCTGCTGGATCGCGCGCAGCAGCAGCAACTGGCTGACCCAGTGCGCCGGTGTCTCCCGGTGGCCGTACATCATGGTGGAAGTGGTGCGAATGCCGCAGCCGTGCGCCGTGGTTATGACCTCGCGCCAGTTTTCGGTCGCCAGCTTGTTGCGGGAGAGCACGCGGCGCACGTCGTCGTCGAGGATCTCGGCGGCTGTACCCGGGAGCGTGTCCAGCCCGTTCTCCTTCAGCATGGTCAGATAATCCCCGAGCAGCATGCCCGTCAGCTCGACGCCGTAAACGATCTCCATGGGCGAGAAGGCGTGGATGTGCATCTGCGGCGTGGCCTGCTTCACCGCGCGCAGGATGTCGCGATAATGCATGGGCGGGAGGTTGCGAGGCAGGCCTCCCTGGATGCAGACTTCCGTGGCGCCGCGCTCCCACGCTTCTGCGGCTTTGCGGCCGATCTCTTCGAGCGACAGGAAGTATGCGTCCGATTCCCGAGGCCCGCGGCTGAAGGCGCAGAATTTGCAGCCCACGAAGCACACGTTGGTGAAATTGATGTTGCGGTTCACCACGTAGGTCACCGTGTCGCCCACCAGCGCCTGTCGCAGACGATCGGCAAAGAGCAGAAGTCCGAGCAGGTCGTCGCCCTGCGCGCCGGCCAGCAGCATGCATTCGTCGCGCGACAGCGAGCCTCCATCCTGAGTCTGCTCAACTTTCTCAAGTGCTGCGCGCAGGACTGGACTGATGCGTGGCTCGGCCTCGCTCCACTTCTGAGAAGGGAAGCTCTCCAACTCGACGTTACTCAAAGTTCTTGCCATAGTTAGCGGAACAGATCCCGCGCCGCGGAGCGCACCAGATCCCGTGCGCGCCCTCCGCCGCGTTCATACCGGAAGCCTCGAATGATACACGCCGGCGTGCGCGACAGCTTGCCTCCGGCCAGCCCAGCCACGGCTGCCAGCTCGTCGGCCACGGCCTCCAGCGTTGCGCGCAGCTTGTATCCAGCGGCGTCGCGCCGTCCGCGATAATCGCGGAACGGCTTCATCCCTGCGACTCCGATGGCCACCTCGGTCAGGCCCTCGCGCCAAGGTCGCCCGAAACTGTCGGTGACGATGACCGGAACCTCGAGGCCGGTGTGCTCCTTCAACGCGCGCCGCAACTCCTCTGCGGAACGATCCGGGTCGCGCGGCAGCAGCACCGCGCTGCGGCCTCCATCCACATTGGAAACATCCACGCCACTGTTAGCGCAGACCAGGCCATGCCGCGTCTGGGTGATGAGCACGCCGCGCTCCATACGCACAACACGGCTGGCCTGCGAAAGCGCCAGTTCGGCCACGCGCGCGTCCACGCTGTGCCGCTTCGCCCAGCGCCGGGCTACCCGCGACGGCCTTACCTGCCGCAAGGAGACGATCTGACCTTCGGCCTTGGAAACCACCTTGTGCGTCACCACCAGGATGTCGCCGCGCTCCAGGCGTAGCTTGTGGCGCGCAAGCGCTTTCAGGACCGTATCTGCCAGCGCATCTCCAGGCCGGACCTCACCCATGCCGCGGATGGGAATGGCTCGCAGCTCTCCCCGGGGCGTGCGCGCCGGCGTATTACGCAATGCGTGCCGCCTCCAGGCGCTCGGCGATGTCCCACGCGCGCACGAGCCGTTGCGAGCGGCGATCTCCGGCATGCGCCAGCAGCTGGGCGAGGTCAGCGGGCCGGTCCACGTCCAGCGCGATGCCCGGCAGCTCAAGTATCACCACCGGCATTCCCGTGCTTTCGGCCGAGCGGCGATGCGGCAGAAAGCTGTCGTTGCCGAAGCGCAGAGGGAACAGCGCTCCCGGACGCCGCAAGACGGCGTTGGTGCCGCGCCCATCGGCCGCCGGGACAAGCACAGTGCCCTCCTCGGGCGCCGCCGCCACGATGCTCTGCAACTCACCGGCGGTGATCAACGGGATGTCGGCGGGAATCACCAGCGTGCTGGTCCAGCCGCAGGCCAGCGCGACGCCCGTAGCCGAACCAATGGCGTCGGTCTCGCTGCGACTGTCAGGATCAGCGATGATGTCGAACCCGTAGCGGTGTGCCAGGGCGGTTGCCTGCGAGTCGCTGGTCACAACCGCCACCGGCGGTCGCGCATCCCAGGAGGCCAGGGTTCCGAGAACGTCTTCCATCATGGCGACGGCGAGGGCGCGGCGTTCTTCCGCGTCCAGCAGCGGGGAGAGCCGTTGCTTCGCACCTTCGACGTTCTTGATAGGGACGAGGATCATCGGTGTTTTGGTCTCGTAGGAGAATGTTCCCGCATTTTCTTTGCCGTACGCGACAGTGTCCGCCTCCCTGAGCCTGCTAGGCGGCTTTGGCGGCTGCACGTACGGATGCCAATGCTGCTTCCGCCAACGCCCGCTTGTCCGCTTCTGACTTCATAAGGGTGGCAGCGAGGTGCACGCTGACTCCCATTGCTTCGACCGCTGTCGCAGCGGCCGCGTCCGACTCGTCGGCGATCAGGACATCCAGAAAATCCCCATAAGCCTTGGCGACGCCTGCAATCGACGGCGCGAGCCCCTGCGTACGCATCAGCTCCACTGCGGGCCCGCTCACCGCCGCACCTCCGACGATGGGACTCACGGCACCCACGGGTGCGGGCGTCAGGCGCAGCGCCGCCCGGATGCCGGGCACTGCCAGAATGGGGCCGATGCTGGTCACGGGATTGCTGGGTGCGAGAATCACTGCTTCGGCACCATGGATCGCCTCGATTACCCCTGGTGCCGGCCGGGCGCGCTCCGCCCCGGCGAAGCGCACCGCTTTCACGGGTACGCGGTAGCGCTCGCGGACGAAATACTCCTGGAAGCTCAACTCCCTAGTCTGTGTCCCAGCAGACTCCTCCGCTGGTTTTTCGTCTACAGCAATGGGGACGCTCTCAATCAACTTGATATCTTCGAGCATGTTCTTCGGGTCCACAGACCCTGCGATGACTATGTCTACGCCTTCGCTCGTGGGCGTGATGACGCGGGTTTCCACACGCTGGTCGCTCATCGGCAAAATGCGAGCCTGGATACCCATCCAATTGGCCACATCGGCTGTCACCTGGCTGAGCGTCTTGCCGGCGCGCAACTTCTCCGTACGGAAGACATGCAGGCCCAGGTCGCGATCTCCGATGCGGAACCAGGCAGGCGCGCCTATTCCCCGCATCACCTCCAGGCATTCGAAGGTATCGCCCTCCACGCCCCAGCCGCGCTCGCTGCTCAGCTTTCCGGCGAGCGCATAGGTGATCGAATCCACGTCGGGAGAAACATGCAGCCCCCAGCACTCAAAGTCGTCGCCCGTGTTCAGGATGCAGGTGAGTTCATCCTGTGGGACCACCTGCATCAGCCCCTGGAGGAACTTGGCGCCGCCGGTGCCGCCGGTGAGCAGTACGATCATGCCGCCCTCCGAGCGTAGCTCTCGGCGTCGGCCGCGGCGGCAACTTTCTGCGCCAGCAACCCTCCGCGCGCGACCACCTGGGGCACGAACTCGGGATACACCGTCAGCCGTGCGCGGAGCCGCTGGCCGGCGGCGGCGGTGCGCCGCTCGAGGTCTGCCAGATGCGGCCAGGGTGCTTCCGGATTGATGTAGTCCGGGGTGAGCGGCGAGACTCCGCCCCAGTCGTTGATCCCCGCGGCGAGCAGTTCTTCGTAATCGGGCGCGGAGAGATTCGGCGGAGCCTGCAGGTTCATATCGCCCAGAACCAGGCGCCCCACGGCGACGGCCCGCAGCATCTCGCCACGCGACGGTTCCGGCCAGTGTGCCATGGGGATCTGCGGCTTCACGCGGAAGTTCTGCACGATCACTTCCTGAATGTGCCCATAACGCCGGTGGAGTTCACGAATGGCAATCAGTGTATCGACGCGGTCCTCCAGGGTTTCGCCGATCCCGATCAGCAGGCCGGTGGTGAAGGGGACCTGCTGCTTGCCGGCTTCGCGGACGGTGTCGAGGCGGCGCGACGGGACCTTGTCGGGTGCGCGATGATGGGCAGCGCCGGGTGCGAGCAGCGTGTCGCCCACGCTCTCCAGCATCAAGCCCATGCTGGGGCAGAACTCGCGCAGTCGCCGCACCCATGCGGCACTCAGCAGTCCGGGATTGGCGTGTGGCAGCAGGGCGGTCTGGCGAAGCACCAGTTCGCACATGAATTCGAGATAGTGCAGCGTGGAACGGTAACCCAGCCTTTTCAGCGTGGCCCGCATTTCCGGGAAGGCGAGCTCCGGCTTGTCACCAAGGCTGAAAAGAGCTTCGCGGCAGCCCAGCCGCTGGCCCGCGCGTGCGACTTCCAGGACTTCGTCGGGCGTCATGGTGTGCGCGCCCGGCTGGCCGGGATTGCGGCGGAAGGTGCAGTAGCCACAATAGTCCCGGCACAGGTTGGTGAGCGGCAGGAAGACTTTCGGGGAATACGTGATCACGCCCGGCTTGAAGAGCTGCTTGCGCTCGAGCGCCGCAGACAGCAGCGCGGGCAGTTCCGCATTCGTACAGCGCATCAACCGGCAAGCAGCTTCGCGGTCTATCTGCTCGCCGTTGCGCACAGACTCCAGGATGGCGTGGAACGCGCCGGCCGGGCTTCTTCGACGGCGGCCGGCGGGAAGACTCTGCGCTGGGGATGGGAGGAAGCTCACGGGAAGGCTCGGTTCAGCGCTTATGATAGCGTGCCGCCGGGCTGCCCGCGGGCTGGAATACACCCAGCAGTCGGACGGCCGTAGTGAGCGGGTTCTCGACACAGTGGTTCACGCCGGCCGGCAGATAAATGGTGCTGCCGGGGGTGAACTGGCAGCTTTCCGTCTCCGAATGCACGATCCCTGATCCCTGCAGGACGTAGAGCGCTTCCTCGTAGACATGTGCGTGCAGAGGATCTTTGCTGGGTGGGATGTAGCCGACGAACTGCGTCATGTTCCTGCATCCGAGGTCCTCACCCACCAGCACCCGGAACTGACGATCGCCGAAGATGGCGATCTTGCGCTCCTGCTCGCGCACCAGCCGCCGCGGGGCCTTGCGTTTGGAGTCGGGCTTCTGGATGGGCTGCTGCACCACATGGGCCAGGTCGTCCTGAGGGCAGGTCACTCCAACCACCAGCAGGGTTTCCGGGCCAGGGTTCTCCAAGCTGTACTCGGCGCCCGGCGGGACGAACACTCCCGCACCGGTTTCGAGGGGATAGTCGTGAGCACTCACGCGGCAGGTGCCGTGCCCGCTCACTGCGTAGAGCACTTCTTCGGAAACCGGATTCACCCGGACCAGCGAGCGCCCCGGGGCGTACTCGCTCACCGTCTGCGCCAGGCCTTTGGCCCCGTTCTCGCGCGAAACCAGAGTGCGGTACTTGCGCGTGCTTTCGGTGCGGAGTTCTCCCGTGCCCGGAATCCACACCCTGACCCCGCCCGCCAGTACCCTCACGCGCTCCCCCCAGACTGCGTGGCGCGGCCGCCGTCGGCCGCGCTAGTTCGTTTCTCGGCGCAGAAAACCTAGGGCCACCGCCGCCAGGGCCACAATCAGCATTCCCGATCCCGCGATGGCTATCGCCTTCGGCAGCGGCCCGCGGTCAAGAGTTTGCAGGATCACTCCCAGCGGAAACACCACCGACCCGGCAAACAGCAACGCTGCCAGGGCCATGCGCTTGCGCTCATCATACCCGACGCGGTCAAACACCACGCCCAGCACGATGAGCAGCATGGCCAGCCCGCTCCAGTGCGAGTGCACGTCCACTTCGCGCACGTACTCGAAGCGGGTGGCGGCGTAGTCATCGAGGGCCGAGTGGGCCTCCGGAAGCTTGCGCTCGGCGGCCCTGGCGAAGGCCGTGGCCAGGGATCCACCCATGTGCTCTAGGGTCTGGTGCTCGTCGAAGACGGCGAACCACAGTCCGTAACTCATACCCCAGATGATGAGGGTGAAGCCTCCTGCGATGAGCAGCTTGCGGGGGCGGCTCATGATGTGCCTCCCGCGGCGTCGGCTGCGCCGGTGTAGCGCAATACGCCCACCAGCATGCCCGTCAACGCGACCACGACCAGCAATCCTCCGAGGTCGGCGATGCCTCCTGCCAGCAGCCCAAGCCGCAGCTCCGCCAGCACGAACACCGGCAGGATCAGCGACCCGGCAAGCAGCACCCATACCCAGCGCTGCTTCCAGCGTTCGCTCAGATACACGTAGGGCTGGACGAATGCCAGCAACATGGCCAGCAATCCGAACTCGATGACGTGCGCGTGCGCGGCGATCTTCACCGCACGATTGCCTTGCAGGCCACCATAGTTGCCCACTGCGGCTTCTGCGGCAGGCAGTCTTCCCGAAGCAGCGCTTTCCATCATGGTGCGCAGGATGGCCGTGTCCTGCGCGGCATGGTCGTAGAGGTCTACGGCGGCGTAATATGCGCCGTGGACGAATCCGGCCAGCACCAGCAGGGTCCCGCCGGCGAAAAGCGTGCGGCTGGCCCAACTGTCGGTGTCGAAAAGGCGGGCTTCGTCGGCAGGCGCTCGCTCGCCGGCGCGATAACGCCACAATCCCACTAACTCCCCGGCGCACGCCAGGATGACCAGCAGCCCGCCGAAATCCGCGGTGATGCTGGCCCATCCGATGGAACTCAGCGGGCTATAGGCCAGTCCAACGTAATAAATGAGGAAGACCGAAGGCGGTAACAGCACAGCTCCTGCCACGAAGAGCTTCGCCAGCCGCTTGCGCGCAGCCTCACTCAACGCGACGTAGGGCTGGATCAACGCCAGCAGCAGCGCCAGGTAGCCGAAGTCAATGATGTGGACGTGGGTGTCCACCTTGGTGCCGCGGTTTTCGAGCAGCTTACCGATCGCGCCGAAGTGGTTCAGGACGACCTCGGGCTGCTGTGCTTCCACGGCCCGCGTCGCTGCCAGCAGGTGCTCGCCGATGCGTCCAGCATTCTGGTGCAGCACGAACACGGCGAAAATATCGCCGAAGATCAACCCTGCCAGAATCAGGGCGATACCGCTGAACACCAGCAGTCGCGTGGCGCTCAGGGGCGCAAAGGCTTGGGCGTTCCCCATGGCTATGCGCATCTTACCGGAACGCCGGCATCACCTTGTCGGCGAACAGTTGTTGCGTCTTGATGGTCTTCCAGGGCTCCAGGCCGCCGAAGTTCGAAACGATGGCCAGTTCGCCGATGCCGCCCTTCTTCTGCACGGCGCGGATCTGTTCGATGACCTTGTCAGGCGTGCCGATGAAACCGATCTCCTGGTCCACGATCTGCTCGTAGGTGAGCTTGGTCAGCGATTCGAGGGCTCCACTGGCGTAAAAGCCGTAGCCCTTGGCGCGCAGCTCCGCCTTCTTCTCTTCGCCCTGCATGGACTCCACCGGCGACGCATTGAACGCCAGGAAGTTGAGCAGCGCCTGCTCCACTTCCTTGCGGATCTGCGTTTCATCGTCGTCGAGATACACGGGGCGGATGTAGACGATGTCGGGCTCGTGGCCGTGCTCGGCGCACGCCTTCTTATAGAGGTTGAGCGGACCTTCCAGCACTCCCCAGGGCAACAGCGGCGGCACAAAGATGCCCCAGCCGCGCTGGCCCGCCATCTGGTAAGTCGCGTCGCTGGTGCCGCCGGTGAACAGCCGGGGATGCGGTTTCTGCACCGGACGCGGCACCACGGTAACGTCCTTCACCTTGTAGTACTTGCCCTCGTAGGTGACCTTCTCGCGCGTCCAGGCGAGCAGCAGCAGGTCAATGGCTTCCTCGTAGCGCGGGCGGCTCTCCTCCAGCGGCACGTTGGTAGGCCCGAACAGCCAGGCGTGACCGCGTCCCAGGCCACACTCCAGCCGGCCGCCGGTGAGGATGTCGGCCTCGGAGATCATACCCGCCAGGCGCAGCGGGTTCTCCAGCGGAAGGGTGTGCAGCGCGGTGCGGAAGCGGATGCGTTTGGTCCTCTGCGCGGCCGCGGCAAACATGGCCAGCGGATTCGCCGAGATGGAGAACTTCTGGAAGAAGTGGTGATCAATGACGGAGAACACATCGAACCCCACGGCATCGGCGTGCTCAATCTGCCGGAAGGTCTCCCAGGTCATCTGGTCGTGGGGCTTGCCCGGCGGCGTCTGCATCTCGGTATAGATCCCGAATCTCATGTCGTACGTTTCCCCCTGACCCCAGCCTTAGTGCGGTACTCCTCCTAGGGTATGGTACTTGCCGCCGTAAAAGAGCAGCGGCCGTCCCTCGTGGACGGCTATCTGCTCCACTTCTCCGATGAAGATGGTGTGGTCTCCTTCCACGTGCGCCGCCTTCACCTTGCATTCGAGCTGCGCCAAGGCGTGCTCGATGAGCGGCGTGCCCCGTTTGGAAACCGCATAGCGGATGCCCAGCCGGTGCCCGGTCTCGTGGTCCTGGGAGCTCTTCGCATAGTAGTCGGCCACCGCCCGCTGGTGCTGCCCCAGGACATTCACGCCGAAGCGCTTTTGCTTCTGGATCAGAGGCAAGGTGCGCGATCGATGGTCAATACACACCAGCACCAGCAGCGGATCCAGAGAGACGCTGGAAAAAGCGTTGGCGGTCATGCCGTGCACGTGGCCGTCGCCGCGGTCCACGGTGACCACGGTGACCCCGGTGGCGAATTTTCCCATCGTCTTGCGAAAGGCGTCCTTGCTGGCCGTCATGGT
>JBOGLL010000197.1:0-3117 GCA_050746065.1 Terriglobales bacterium
TCCCTGGGATGGGTATCATCTTCCGGCGCATGGTCGAGGGCCTATAGACATTAGAGCTTGTTTCATAAATAGCGTTTGACGGTTCTTCTCCTCCCCCTCAGCGGCTAAAGCCGCATGATTCTCGGCCTTGAGCGGCGCGGCTGAAGCCGCGCCCTTTCAAAAAACTATTTATGAAACACGCTCTAGTCAGCTCCAAGCTTTTGGTCCTTAGCCCTTGCTTCTGGCACGCCCTGTCTGCGACCAGCATGCCTGTTAGAATGCCTCGCTGTCGCCAACGACTGACGGCCAACTACTAACGACTGAAAATGGTCTACCGTTCCGACAACCGCGCTCCCGACCAGATGCGTCCGGTGCACTTCGTTCCCGAGTTCATCTCCACTGCGGAGGGCTCGGTGCTGGTCGAGGTGGGCAACACGCGAGTGATTTGCACCGCCTCCATCGAAGAAACCGTGCCGCAGTTTCTGCGCAACACAGGCAAGGGATGGATTACATCCGAGTACGCCATGCTGCCGCGCTCCACTCTCACCCGCACGCCACGCGAAACCAGCAAGGTGCGCGGGCGTACGCATGAGATCCAGCGGCTTATCGGGCGCTCACTGCGCGCCGTCACCGACCTGCAGCATATAGGCGAGCGCACCATCTGGGTGGACTGCGACGTGATCCAGGCCGACGGCGGCACGCGCACCGCTTCCATCACCGGAGCTTTCGTCGCGCTGGGCCTGGCGCTTCAGAAGTTGGTGGAGGCAGGCACGTTGAGCGCCGCTCCCGTGCGCGACTTCGTCGCCGCCACCAGCGTGGGCATCGTGGATGGCGAGGTGATGCTCGACCTCAGCTACGAAGAAGATGCGCGCGCTGAAGTGGACCTGAATTTCGTCATGACCGGCGCGCGCCGCATCGTCGAAGTACAGGCCACCGCCGAGCAACGTCCCTTCGAAGAAGCCATGCTGCACAAGATGATGGACCTGGCCGGCAAGGGCATCGAGTCGCTCATCGCCAAACAGCGCGCTGTGCTGAGTAATTTACTGCTGCGACAGTGATGCAGTCGTTGGTCGTTGGTCGTTAGTCGTTAGTCGGTCGTCGGTCGTAGCTAGTCGCTAGGTGTTGAACCGACTCGATGACCATATGACAACATGACCACATCGCTCGATGACCCGATGCCCCGATGGTAAAATTCCCACGCTCCCACGGAGGCTCCCATGAAGCTCACACCCGGAAAACTTGCCGGCATGAAGGCGGTGTCGAACCAGCGCGGCGTGATCGCGGCCGCGGC
This sequence comes from Terriglobales bacterium, assembly GCA_050746065.1. GTDB lineage: Bacteria > Acidobacteriota > Terriglobia > Terriglobales > Acidobacteriaceae > CAZXVY01. The sequence continues at coordinate 1,271 of JBOGLL010000197.1, forward strand.
CATGGACCAGCGCGGCTCGTTGCAGAAGGCCCTGGCCAAGGAAAAGGGCGGCGAGATCACCGACGCCATGATGCAGGAGTTCAAGTCGCTGGTGACCGAGGTGCTCACCAACCACGCCAGCGCCATCCTGCTGGATCCGGAGTGGGGACTGCCCGCCTCCAAGCGGCGCTCCAAGAACGCCGGCCTACTGCTTGCCTATGAAAAAACCGGATACGACAAGACCGGCCCCGGACGCCTGCCCGACCTGCTCGACAACTGGTCCGTGCGCCGGCTGAAGGAAGCGGGGGCGGACTGCCTCAAGATCCTGCTCTATTACACGCCCTTCGACGGCCCCGCCATCAACGACAAGAAACATGCCTGGGTGGAGCGCATCGGCGACGAGTGCCGCGCCAACGATATCCCTTACTTCCTGGAGTTCGTGGGATACCAAGAAGGCGCGGACGAAAAAGGACTCGACTTCGCCAAGAAGAAACCACAGGTAGTCATCGAGAGCATGGCCGAGTTCACCAAAGACCGCTACGGCGTGGACGTGATGAAGGTGGAAGTGCCCATCAACATGAAGTACGTGGAAGGCGCACGCGCCTACAGTGGCCAGAAGGCCTACTCCAAGTCCGAAGCCATGGACCACTTCCGCAAAGCCGCGGCCGTCGCCACCAAGCCCTTTATTTATCTGTCCGCCGGTGTATCAAACGCCGAGTTCACTGAATCGCTGGAGCTGGCGGCCGAGTCGGGTGTGAAGTTCGCGGGCGTGCTCTGCGGCCGCGCCACCTGGAAAGACGGTATCCCCATCTATGGCAAAGAAGGCGGCGCCGCTTTCCGCAAATGGCTGGAGAGCGAAGGCGTGAAGAACATCAATAACGTGAACGACCGCCTCAAGGCCGCTACTCCCTGGTACGAGTTCTACGGCGCAAAAAGCGAAGCGGCCTTCGTGGCGGATTAGGATCGTTCCCTCAACGCGGAGACGCGGAGAGAAATCTGGTCATGTGGTCATATGATCATCTGGCCATGCGTGGGGCCAAGGGTTTCAGATGACTCGATGACCAGATGGCGACATGACCAGATGTTTCTCTGCGCCTCTGCGTCTCTGCGTTGAACTCATCCTTCCGGTATATTCTTCCCTCGGTGAACATCCAGGAAAACGTCCCTCTCGCGCCGCTCACCACGCTGAAGGTCGGCGGGCCTGCGAGCTATTTTGCCGACGCCGTCTCACTCGACGACGTGCGAGTCGCGCTGGATTTCGCCCGCAGCCGCGAGCTGCAGCTGTTCATTCTGGGCGGTGGCAGCAATCTGGTCATCGCCGACCGCGGCTTTCCTGGACTCGTCCTGCGCGTAGCGCTGCGCGGTATTGACGAGCGCCGCGAAAACGGCAAGGTGATCTTCGAAGCGGCCGCCGGCGAGGACTGGGACCAATTCGTCGCGCGCACGGTGGAGCGCGATTGCGCCGGCCTGGAGTGCATGAGCGGCATCCCGGGCACCGTGGGGGGAACGCCGGTGCAGAACGTGGGCGCGTACGGCCAGGAAGTGCGCGAAACCATCGACGCGGTGCGCGCGCTCGACCTAACCGACGGCCAGGTGCGCGAGCTGTGCAATCCCGCCTGCGGCTTCGGATACCGCACCAGTATCTTCAACACCAGCGAGCGCGGCCGCTACCTGGTTCTGGGCGTGAGCTTCGCCCTGCGCCCCGGCGGCGAGCCCCGCATCGAGTACGCCGACCTGAAGAAGCATTTCGCCAAGCACGACCACCCGCCCACGCTGACAGAAACGCGCAACGCGGTGCGCCAAATCCGTTTGAGCAAGGCCATGCTCATTGTCGAAGGAGACGAGGACTGCCGCAGCGCCGGCTCCTT
>JBOGLL010000198.1:0-9966 GCA_050746065.1 Terriglobales bacterium
GTGCTGATCAGCAGCGCACTGCCCGCCGAGGGCAAGACGTTTGTCTCCGCCAATCTGGCCCAGGCCATCTTCCGCCAGAAGGGACTGCGCGTTTTGCTGATCGACGCCGACCTGCGCCGCGCCCAGCTCCACAGCGTCCTGGGCGCTTCCGCCAAACCCGGCCTCACCGAATATCTGCGCGGCGACATGGACGAGGTGGGCGTGATGCAGCGCGGCCCGCTCGAGAGCCTGTTCTTCATCCCCGGCGGCAAGCCCGACGCCAACCCCGCCGAGCTGATTTCCAATGGTCGCCTCAAGACCTTGCTGGAGCGCATGGCTCCGCTGTTCGACTGGATCATTCTCGATTCTCCGCCCGCCGTCCCCGTGTCCGACGCCAGCCTTCTGGCCGGCGTCTGCGATGGCGTGGTGCTGGTGGTGCGCGCTGGCGACACTCCGGTAGAGATGGCGCAAAAGGCGCGCCAGGAATTCGCTGACCGGCCGGTGGTGGGCGTGGTGCTGAATCGAGCCGACGAAAAGTCCCCTTACAACAACTACTACCACTACTACTACGAGGGCGGCGCCAAGAACGCCCGGCCGAAGGGATAAGGGGAACTGGCTGTGGTCCGACTGTTCCAAGTCTATTACCCGGTTCGCTCCCTGGTGCTGCTGCTGGGCGAGGCGATCGTGGTTTGCGCCTCCTTCCTGCTGGCCACGCTTCTGCGCTTTGGCCAGGACTCCTTTCTCGTCCTGAACTACGAGGGCGGCTTCTTCAAGATCGCCGGCATTACCGGAGTGGCCCTGTTGTGCTCGCACTACTTCGATCTCTACGATTCGCAGCGCCTCCGCTCCCCGGCGGAAACCTACCTGCGGATCCTTATCGTTCTGGGCTCGCTCTCCTTCCTGCTGGCGGCTGCCGGCTATGTGTATCCCGAGTTCATGCTGGGGAACAACGTGTTCTTCACCGGCCTGATCATTCTTACCGTCGGACTGTTCTCGTGGCGCTCCGCCTACCGGTGGATGGTCCATCAGCCCTTCTTCCGCGAGCGTGTGTATGTGATGGGCGGGGGCGATCGCGCCGAGTGCCTGGTGGAAGCTCTGCGTTCCCGCAGAGACCTGGGAATGGACGTTGTGGGTTGGGCCGGTGCCCTGGGGAACGGCTCGCTCTCGCGGGAAGCTCTGGCCAGGTCTCTTCAGGGGCTGCGCCAGCAGCAACCCGTAGACCGCGTGATCCTGGCCATGTCGGACCGGCGCGGCTCTATGCCCGTAGCCGAACTCCTCGACCTGCGTTTGGCAGGCGTGAAAGTGGAAGACGCCACTTCGTTGCTGGAAAAAATCACCGGCAAGATTGAAGTGGACGAGTTGCACCCCAGCTGGCTGCTGTTCAGCGACGGCTTCCGTCTCCACACCCCGGTGATGCTCATGCGGCGCTTGGTCTCCATCACCGCTTCGCTCACCGGCCTGCTCATCCTTCTGCCGGTGCTGCCGCTGATTGCCCTGGCCATCAAGCTCAGCTCCAAGGGTCCGGCGTTCTACGGACAGCGTCGCGTGGGCCGGAACGGCGCCGTGTTCACCTGCTACAAGTTCCGCACGATGCGCGAAGACGCAGAAGCCACTACCGGCCCTACCTGGGCGTCTGGCGACGATCCCCGCATCACCCGCGTGGGACACTTCCTGCGCCGCACCCGCCTCGATGAGGTTCCCCAGCTCTGGAACGTTCTGCGCGGTGACATGGGCTTCGTGGGTCCCCGGCCCGAGCGTCCGGAATTCGTCGAGTGGCTCAGCCGTGAAATCCCCTACTACCACCTGCGTCACATCCTCCGCCCCGGCCTCACGGGTTGGGCCCAGATCAACTATCCCTATGGCGCCTCGGCCGAGGAATCCAAGGAAAAACTGCGCTACGACCTCTACTACATCAAGAACATGTCGCTGGCGCTTGACCTGCTCATCGCCTTCCAGACCGTGAAGATCCTGTTGCTGCGCCGCGGGAGCCGCTAGTGAGCGGCACCGCAAACATGGCCGTCAACCGGCCGCTGCCTGCCACCTTGCAGGGCGCTCCCTCCACGCACGGGATGGAGCCGCGCTGGAGCCTGGCCTTTCTCGGCGTGCTCGTTTATCTGATTATCGAATACACCCGCTTGGCGGCCGTGTATACCTTCCTGCTCCAATTCCACGTGGCCAAGATTGCCGCCGCAATCGCCCTGGTCGGGCTCGTATTTGCCAAGCAGGAGCTCTCCGGTGTCCGCTCCCAGAGCCGCAGCGTGGATTTTGGCGTACTCGCTTTCGTCCTCGTCAGCCTGGTTTCCACTGTACTCGCTCGGGACATGGAGATGGCGTGGGAAGGGTTTGCCGACATCCTCCGCTGGGCGACGATCTATTTTCTGGTTTCCCGCATCGTCACCAGCCGCTGGCGCATGCACGTCTTTTTCGGCCTCTTGATGCTTCTGAACCTGAAGCTGGCCCAGTTCCAGATCCGATCTTATCTCTCCCAAAAGGCCTGGGGGCGCAGCGAAGCCTTCCTGGCCAAGGGAGTGGGCGTTGGGTCGACGGGCTTCTTTGCCAACTCCAACGACTTTGCCCTAGCCATGTGCGTGGCTTGGCCGCTGGCCGGCATCCTCATTCTCGGTGAGGACAAGAAGTGGCTGCGCCTTTTCATGCTCACCTCTTTCATCACCTTCTCCAGCGCCTTGATGCTGAGCGGTTCACGAGGAGGGCTGCTGGGTGCCCTCTCTGTGGCCCTGGTTGCCTGCATCATCTACCGCCGGCGCACGTTGGGTTTCCTTATGGTGTTGGTGCTGACTCTGGGTGTTTTGTACGTCCTGCCCGACGCTAATAAGGATCGCGTTCGCAGCGCTGCTTCCGGAAGCGATCCCAACGTCCTGACCCGCCTCAATCTCTGGAAGATGGGCTTGAGGATGTATCTCGACAACCCCATCTGGGGTGTGGGGCCCAACAACTTTCGTCCCGAGAGTGTTCACTACCAGCCAGAGGGCGCCGCAAACCGGCGCCCGCTCACCCCTCACAGCATCCACATCCAGGCGCTCTCTGAAGTCGGGGCTTTGGGCACGTTGGCCCTGATCTGGATTGTGGCCAAGGCCCTGCGTCTCAATCTGCGCACTTGCCGGAGAGTCTGGCAGGAAGGCAAAGTGAAGCAATCTCTTGAGTGGTTTTTTGCCAGTGGCCTCAACCTGGCGTTGGTCGGCTATCTGGTCAGCGGATCCTTTCTCACCGTACTCTACTATCCGCACCTCTGGTTTCTGCTGGCTTTGACCGTGGGCCTCAACACGGCCACGGCCACGGCCGCTGCCAGAAAGGAATCCGCTCCCGCGGTCGTTCCCCAAGCCCCCTGGCAACTGGGCCGGGTACCGGTGTGATCGCCCGCAACGTCTTTTCCAACTGGGGCGGACTGGCAATCACCGGGTTTGTTTCTTTTCTTCTCACCCCCGTTCTCATCCATGGCCTGGGTGAATTTCACTACGGCATGTGGATCCTGGTCGCCGCCCTTATGGACTACCGCGGCTTGCTCGACCTGGGACTCTCCAGCGCCTTACAGCGCTTTGTCGCCCGCCGGCATGGCGGCGATGAGCGCCGGGCACTGAACGAGACCCTAGCTAGCGCCTTGGCTCTGATGTGTGGCGTTGCATTGCTCGCCTTTGTCCTAACCTTGGGACTCTCGCTGGTGCTTCCCCGCTTCTTCGGCCTGGACGGCGCGACCCGGGATCTTTTTGCCAAGCTTTTCCTGCTCATGGGAACCAGCATTGCTGTGAGCTTTCCGACGCGCATGCTGGGAGCCTACCTCGGCGGGCTGCAGCGCTTCGACCTGTACAACCTGGGGGCCGTGGTGATCTCTCTACTGCGCGCCGGGGCGCTGGTCTCCGTGATTCACATGGGCTACGGCGTGCTCGGTGTGGGAGGCGTGACCCTGGGAGTTTCCCTTCTGAACCTGGTTCTGAATTGGGTCATGATTCGTCGTGCCGACCCCGCAGCCGTCTTGGACTTTCGGCTCGCCAAGTGGCGCCGCGTCCGCGAGCTGATGCAATTCGGCTTCTACGTGTTCGTCACCGCCGTGGGCGACCATTTCCGCTTCAACCTGGATTCCATCGTGATCGCGCGGTGGATCACAATCGCCGCCGTTACCCCCTTTAGTGTGGCCGTCAGCCTCGTGGGTTACTTCCGCTCCCTGGTGATGGCGGTCTCCGGACCTCTCATGCCCGCTTTCAGCAGCTTGGATGGAGCGAGTAAGGATGCAGCGGTGAAAGATCTGCTTCTCCGCTCCACCCGCATCACCTCCCTGCTGTCTTTGCTCATCGGCGGGCTGCTGCTGGTGCATGGACGCTCGGTGTTTGCCCTCTGGCTGGGCCCGCGTTTCGTTGAAAGCAGCTATCCCGTGCTGGTCGCTCTGGTGGCCGGATCCATCGTAGCCATGGCCCAAACTCCTTCGCTTAGCCTTATTTACGCTCGCGGGCGGCACCGCACCCTGGCAGGCTGGACTTTGCTGGAGGGTCTAGCCAATCTGGTGCTCAGCGTGTACTGGTCCACCAAACTGGGGATTCTGGGCGTGGCCCTGGGGACGGCAGTGCCCATGATTGCGTTCAAGCTGATTCTTCAGCCCTGGTACGCCTTGCGGGTGGCCGGATTGGGCGCCCGTGCCTATTTGGCGGGCGCGGTCGTGCGCCCCTTGCTGGTCGGGATTATTTTTCTTTCGGTCTGCTTCTCCACCACTGTCGCGCCCCTCCTCCAGCCCCTGCAACTCGTTTGGACTTTGACTTGGCAAACTGGTTTCTTCTTCCTGTTGGCCATGGGCCTGGGGTTCAGCCGCCAGGAACGCCAGCAGCTGGGGGAAGCGTTGCGCAACCGAGGAACCGGCCAGAAGCTGACTGGTCTGGCATGATGCTGCGGAGCGGAGCCGCCACGTGCTGATGAAGACCCTCTACGAGATGTTCGTAAACGGCACCTCGCTGAGCCTCCCCCACTTTCTTCTCGCGCCCTACCGTTCCCTTCCCTTGCTGGATCTGCCTGCGCCCTCCTCTGGCAGCGGCGACGAAATCACCTTGCAGATCAACCCCTCGGACGAGTTCGGCTTGCGCGCCGCTCCGCTGCCCACGGTGCACTCGATTCTGCTGCACGGTAGCCGCGCCCTGAACGACGCAGTCCCTTTCAGCGATACGGACGCCCTGATAGTGCTGGACGACTCGCAACCCCACTCGCAGAGGGAGTTGATCGGCGATATCGTGCGCCTGCGAAAGCTGTGCTGCACCCTTTACTCGCTCGACCCGCTGATGCATCATGGGTTGATGTTTCTGAACGCCTCTGATCTGCGCGCCTACGACGAAAGCTTTCTACCCGTGGCCACGCTGGCAGAGTCGCGCAGCCTCTATGGTGAGACCCGCCTGCGGATCCGCCCGCAGCCGAACCCGCCCCTGGATTTCTGTCGCCGCCGTTTTTTCGACAGTGTTCGCAACTTGTGCGCCTATGACTTTTCGCCACCTCCTACCCAGCAGGATTTCATCCTCAAGTGGCACCTTTCGGGCATCCTGCTACTCCCGGCCCTCTTTCTGGCAGCCCACGGACGCTTCGTGCACAAGCGGGATTCTTTCGCCATCGCCTACGGCGACTATCCGAATCTGCGCTGGGACGTGGTGAAGACTGCGGAACGCATGCGCAGTGATTGGCAGGCGGTTGCCATACACCCACTGCACCGGTTGGCGCTCCATGCGTTTTCCTGCAAGGCAAGGGGAATGGCAGCGCGCTACTACCGGCAGAACTACCGGCGTCATGCCGCTGCTTTGCCGTTTCTGCTTCAGCAACTCCGAGACCTCGGGGCTTCCGCGGAGGCCGCCTTATGATGCGTGTGGAAAATCTGCCGCCCAGAGTGGACCGCCAGTTCTATCAGGACGCCATCGAGGCTTACCTCGCCGGAGCCAGGGACTACGCCCGTTCAGTGTACTTGGCCGGGAATATCCGTTTCCCGGGACTCTCCGACCTCGATCTGCTGGTGGTTCCCGAGCCACGTTACCTGGCGCCTCTGCATTTGCGCCTGCGTGGCCGTGTTCCGGAGCGTTTCCACGCCATCGTGGAGCACGATCCCTTCATCGTGCCCGAGGTATACCTGCCCGTTATCCGTTACGCCTTCATCAGCAACCTGACCTGGCTCCACGGAGAGAAACTGCCCGAGCCGCTGCCGCACGACGCGTCACCAGCCAGTAATCTGGCCTGCGCCATCGAGCACCTGTACAATCTGGACCGGTTTCTTCAGCAGCAGCGCACACAACCTGTCCTGGACGCCACTTCCGCCAACCGAATCTGCAATTCGCTTCGCTTCACTCTTCAACGGCTTCAGGCCTTGGGCCTTTGGGAAGACGCTAGTCAGTACGGCGCCAGAATGGATGAACAGCGCGCCCAGCTCCTGGAAACGCGCGCGGAGGCTTGCGCGCTCAGCTTGTTTGAAACCTTTGCCGAGAACCTTGTCGCGGCCATGGATCGCCTCCATCGCCTCCTGGATACAGACGTCCGTTCGCCCGCTCAGATTGAAGCTTTCTACCAGCGCGAGACCTATCCCATACCCGGCCTGCGTCAAACCGACCTGCGGCTGAGGCAGCAGGCCATTCGCCAGTACCTGGCAGGCCTTGCGGCCCGCAACTTCTCGTATGGGACGATCTTTCATCTCGGACTCCATCCAGACTTTTCTGTCTCTTTGCGGTTTCGCCTGCTGGCGAAGCTGGCCCAGGGCTGGCGGCGGCTGCGGGCGCCGCGTCCCCCGGCTGGATTGGCAGCCGACCGCGCGAAGCGAGATTTCCGCGCCGCTTCGCTCCACTGAACCGGTTTGCTGGTGGTAGATCTCAGGGCGTTAAGAAGGAGTGGGCTAGAACAAGCACTATGGGCCGGCCAGGACGCGTTCTCGTGGTCTCCTTCGATTTTCCTCCCGTCCGAACAAGTGCCGTTTACCGCATGACCGGGTTCTGCAAGTACCTGGTCCGCCACGGCTGGCATTCCACCGTTCTGACCGCCCTGGTCACCGAGGGTGACCTGGAGCCCGCGCTGCTGGACACGTTGCCACCAGAAGTCCGGGTAGTCCGCACCCGGTATCGGAAGATTTTTTGGTGGGAGACCGGGGCCGCCGCCGGTTTGCGCAAGCTCGGAGCCCTTCAGCCGCCCTCGGGCAACAACGCTGTCCCATCTTCCCTAGTTCTGGATGCCTGGGTGCGCCGCCTGGGGAATTTCGTACGCTCCTGCGTCTATTTCCCTGACCAGTTCATCGGCTGGATCCCCTCCGCCTTGGCCGAGGCCATCCGGCTGCACCGCCAGCAGCCGTTTGACGTCGTCTACTGCACTAGCCCCCCGCGTTCGTCCCTCATCGTGGGCTGGCTGATGAAGGTGCTGTTGCGTGCGCGCTGGGTGCTGGAACTGATGGATCCCTGGTATCCGCCGCCCACGCAACCGCTCCGGCGGCGCTTCGAGCACTGGCTGTTGGAACGCTTGCTGCGAAGCGCCGACGCCGTCGTCGTCATGGTCCAGGGCCACGCCGACGACCTGCACAAGACCTTCGGTGTCCCCCCGGAAAAGATGACCGTCGTCCGCAACGGCTTCGACGAGGACGATTTCCAGCCTGAACCCGAACCCAACGCCGAACTCATGCCCCCGGGTTTTCTCCACTTCTCGCACTTCGGAACCGTGTACCCGGAAAACAGCGGCTTGTTCTTTCCTGCGCTGGCCGAGCTTGTGGAAGAGCAACCGGAGCTGCGTCAGCGGCTGCGCGTGAACGTGTTCGGCTACCCCCACGAACCTACGATCCGCCGCTACGCGCAGGAAGGTCCGTTGGCGGATGTTCTGCGAATCCATGGCTTCATTCAGCACCATTCCCGCATTCTCCAGTACATGCGCGCGAGCGACCTCCTGCTCCTCTTCTGGGGACGTCCGGATTTTTCCCGCATGGCCGCTGCCGGAAAGACCTACGAGTACCTGCGAGTCGGGCGCCCGATTTTTGCCGTCTCTCACGCCGGTGGAGCCGTGCACCAGCTGGTGGAGGAGGGCGAGGCGGGTTGGGTGGCAGATCCCGCGAACAAGGAAACGATCAAGCAGCGCTTACGCCAGGCACTGGAGGCTCTTCCTAGTAATCACAATCGGCCCCGGCGCCCCGAATTCGTCGCCCAGTTCCGGTATGAAAACCTGGCCGGAACGCTCGCTACCGCGTTTGATAAGGTGGCTGCCCATGGTCGGCGAACGTAGCCTCCGCCAATTGGTCAAGTGTTTGCTGGCGGGTGCAACTCACTCCTTCGGCTTGTGGAAACTGCTGCGTGCCCGGGCTGGAAACGAAGTGCTCGTGCTTGGTCTGCACCGCGTGGTAACGGCCGACCAGCGAGCACGAGCGCATTCTCTTCCCGGCATGTTCATGGACGCGGAGAATTTTCGCGCACTCCTGCAGCATCTCAAGGTGCGGTTCGAAATCCTCACGCTCGATATGTTTCTCAGCGGCAACTTTCCCGAGGCCCGGAAGCCCTTGTGCCTACTGACGTTCGACGACGGCTGGGAAGACAACTTCACCACTGCCTACCCGCTGCTCAAAGAACACGCGGTTCCCGCCGCCATCTTTCTCGCCACGGGGGTGATGGACGAAGGCGGCGTGTTCTGGGTTGAGCGTCTGCTGCAAGCCGTCCAGCGACATGGCTGGTCAGAGATTCGTTCTCGCCTGGTCGCCGCTGCCGGAAAACCTGAGGTCGGCCCCGACGCCGAAGCCGCGGTCGAATTCCTCAAGCACATGCCGGCCCAGCGGCGCGAGCAAATCCTGGCTCCGGTCCTTGCCGACGCAGGCTGCGCCGACAGGAACGGAGATTCCATGATGACCTGGGACCAGGTGCAGACCATGAGCCGCGAGGGCATCCCCTTCGGCGCACACACGGTCACCCACCCGCTGCTCACGTACGAGGAGCCCGCCGACGTTGAGCGCGAACTCACCGCCGCGAAAGCAAAGATCGAGTCCGTGCTTGGCCGCCCGGTTGAGGCCTTTGCGTATCCCAATGGAGACTGGAATCCTGCGGTGCGCCAGGCCGTCGAGGCAGTCGGCTACCGCTGCGCGTTTCAGGTGCGACGCGGCTGGCATTCTCCGGGCGACGACATCTTCAGCATTCGCAGGGTATTTATCCACGACGGCGCGGTCGCGGGATGGAACGGAGAATTTTCCCCTGCTGTTTTTCACTGGACGGTGAACCGGTAACCGGCATGAGTGTGCTCGTCACCGACGGAGACCAGCGCTCGACCCTGGCAGTGGTACGCGCGCTCGGCTGCGCAGGAGTGCCCGTCACCGTGGGCGAAAGCCGAAGGCACAGCCTGGCCGGCAGTTCGCGCTTCGCGGCGAAAACCGTCTGCTACCCGTCGCCCCAGCATGATCCGCTAGGATTTCAGAATTTTCTCCGGGAGCAAGTGCAGAATGCCGGCTATCGCGTCCTGCTGCCCATGACCGACGTCACCGTCATGCTTGCCGCCGAACTGGCTGACGAATTCTTGCCCCACGCCGCGCTGCCTTTTTCCTCGCGCGAGCGCATTCTGGCAGCACAGGACAAGGGCTACCTGCTGTCTATCGGACACCAGGCCGGCATCGGCGCTCCGGCCACGTGGGAGCCCGGAGACGATGTGCCGCTCGAAAAGATCGCTCACAGCATTTCCTATCCTGCCGTGCTCAAGCCCCGCTTCTCGCGCTGGCGCAGTGGCGGCAAATGGACCACCGGCAGCGTGGAATACGTGGAGAACGCCCAGGACCTCGTTGCCCAATACACAAAGGTGCACGCTCAGGTTCCCTGTCCCCTGATTCAGGAGAAAATTGAGGGCGAGGGTCGGGGCGTGTTCCTGCTGGTGTGGAACGGCAAGCTCAAGGCCGCGTTCTGCCATCGCCGGCTGCGCGAGAAGCCGCCCTGGGGAGGCGTCAGCGTCTATCGCGAGAGCCTTCCTCCGGACCAGGCATTGGTGGAGAAGTCGTTCGCATTGCTGAAGGCCCTC
>JBOGLL010000199.1:0-4688 GCA_050746065.1 Terriglobales bacterium
TCCTGCACGGCGAGGTCGGCGAGGATCTTGCGGTCCAGCTCCACGCCGCTCTTGCGCAGCCCGTTGATGAACTGGCTATAGCTCATGCCGTTCAGCCGGGCGGCGGCGCCGATGCGCACGATCCACAGTGAACGGAACTGGCGCTTCTTCAGCTTGCGGCCAGTGTAGGCGTATTTGAGCGCCCGCTCCACCGATTCCTTGGCGGAACGGTAGAGCTTGGATTTGGTGAGAAAGAATCCGCTGGCGCGGTCCAGGATCTTCTTGCGGCGGTTGCGCCGCTTGCTTCCACGTTTGACGCGGGGCATTGCTTCTCCTTTTTGGACTTCCCGTTCACTTCAGCGGCTGGAGGCAGGATGGCCTCTTCACGCGCGGTGAGTACCTAGTACTCAGTACCTAGCACCCAGTACTCCAGTGCCCACTGCTGGTCGCGCTGCGTTGCCCGCGTTCTGGGAACTGGGTACTAGGTACTGGGTACTGCTTCTAATACGGCAGCATGCGCTTGATACGAGGCTCGTCGGCCTTGGAGACCATGGCGGACATGTCGAGCTGCCGTTTGCGTTTGCGCGGCTTGGCCGTGAGCTGGTGGCGCAGAAATGCCTTGGAGCGTTTCACGTGGCCGCCCGCCGTCTTCTTGAAGCGCTTGGATGCGCCGCTGTGCGTCTTCAGTTTCGGCATCTTATTATCTCCGCTTGCGGACCACAGGTCAGATTTCGGAAGGGCACGGCTTCAGCCGTGCCGTCCGGTCCGCATTCATATTGGGCTTTAGCCCCTGAGGAAAGGGCCAAGAGTCCGTGGTTAACCACTGACCACTCACTTCTTAGGTGCCAGGATGGCGTGCAGAGTATTGCCTTCCATGCGCGGCCGGAACTCCACAATGCCTCTGTCGCCGATGTCGGTGATGAGGCGGTCGAGGATCTGGCGGCCGAGATTGGTGTGGGTCATCTCGCGACCGCGAAAGAAGATCGTCGCCTTCACCTTGTCGCCTTCTTCCAGAAAACGCAGCACGTGGTTTTTCTTGAACTCGTAATCGTGATCATCCACATTGATGCGGAACTTGACTTCTTTGACGCTGAACGTCTTCTGGTGCTTCTTAGCCGCCCGTTCCTTTTTGCCCTGCTCGTACAGATACTTGCCGAAATCCAGGATGCGGCAGACCGGAGGATTGGCCGTGGGCGAGACTTCCACCAGGTCGAGGTTCTTGGACTTGGCCAGTTTGAGTGCTTCGAACGGGGGCAGGACGCCGATCTGCTGGCCTTCGTCGTCAATCACCCGCACTTCGCGGGCGCGAATACGCTCATTGGTGCGGATAAACCGTTTGTTAATACGTTCCTCCGAAGGATTTGGCTGGCGAAGAAGTGAAAATTATAACACGGCTATGCCGAGGAGGACGTCGCCCGACAGACCTTCCACACGCACCCGCCGCCACCGGTTCGCCGCGTGCCGTCCGCGCACGCGCACCTTCAGATAATTATCGGTAATGGCCTCGGTGGACTCGCTATCTCGGTCTCCCAGCGTGATGGCGTCCAGCGTCACTCCCACCAACGACTGCCGGAAGGCAAGGTTCTTCGCGTCTGCCAGATCGCGCAGGATGCGATTGCGCCGGCGCGCGATGTGTACCGGGACCTGTCCGGGCAGAGTGGCCGCGGGCGTTCCCGGGCGCGCCGAAAATGTGAAAACGTGCAGGTAGGTGAACGGCAGGGAATCGATGAAGGCGCGGTTTTCCTCGAACAGCGCGTCGGTTTCTCCCGGGAAGCCCGCCATCACATCGCCGCCGATGGCGGCCAGCGGCATGCGCGCGCGCACCTTGCGGACGCGCTCGGCGTAATGCCAGGGGCGATACTTGCGATGCATGGCGCGCAGGATGCGGTCGCTTCCAGACTGCAGCGGCGCGTGCACATGCTTGGCGATGCGCGGAGAATCTGCGACCAGCGCGATGAGCTCGTCCGTCCAGTCCATGGGCTCGATGGAGCTCAGGCGCAGGCGCTCGAGCCGCGTCTCGTCGAGGACGGCGCGAACCAGATCTTCGAACCGCTCTTGACGGACGAAGTCGCGGCCCCAGCGGCCCAGGTTGATCCCCGAAATCACCACCTCGCGGTAGCCGGCGTCCACCAGCGCGCGCACTTCGCGCATCACTTCAGCCCGCGGCAGCGAACGGCTCTGGCCCCGCACGGAGGGAATCACGCAAAACGAGCAGCGGTTGTCGCAGCCGTCCTGCACCTTGAGGTTGGGGCGCGTCTTCTCGGAATGTATCCGCGCTTCGAAGACCGGCGCGGCCAATAATTCGGTGTGCGCGAAGATGTCGCCCACGAAAATCTCGGCATCCGCGGGCCGGACCTCAGCGAGCGAAACGAAGGAGTGAGCGCGCGTGTTCGACTGCAGGATCTCCGCCACTCGGTGCTTGTGAGAATTCCCCACCACCCAAGAGACGCCGGGCAGGTGGACCAATTCCTCGGGCGCGCGCTGCGCGTAGCAGCCGGTCACCAGGATACGGCACCCGGGATTCTCCCGGTGGATTCGCCGGATGGCGGCACGGACGTCGCGGTCAGCAGACGCAGTGACCGTGCAGGAGTTCAGCACCACCACGTCGGCGCGGCCGGCGTCCTGGGCGCACTGCATTCCCGACTCCAGCAGTCGCCGCTCCAGAGCGGCGCCATCGGCTTGCGTGGCCCGGCAGCCAAAGTTGTGCACAAAGTAGCTGGACACTTGGAGTATTATAGCCAGCAAGTTCTTCGCCACGTTGGCAGCGCAGAGGTCCTATGAAGCGGCGAATCCTGGTGGTGGACGACGAAGCGGCCGCCCGGCTGACTTTGGAAAAAGTCCTGCAGATGGACGGATTCGCGGTGGAGACCGCCGGTTCCCTCGCCGAAGCGCTGGTCAAACTCAACGATGGCCCCTACCACATGGTGATCAGTAACCTGGGCCGCGAGAGCGAAACGGCGGGCTTGGAACTGGTACGCGCCGCGCAAGGCACGGACTACAACCCCGCCATCGCGCTGCTCAGCCAGACCATTCAGCGCAATGGCACAGCGCGCACCGATGAGTCGGTGTATGTCCAGCCGGAGAACACCAGCGATCTGTTGCGTCAGGTCGAAGCCCTGCTCATCGCCCATGAAGACTCGAAGCGCGGCCGCGCTCGCAAGGCCCCGGCGCGTGCGGCCGGATCCGAAAGCCGCAACCGCGTTCGCCGCGCGCACTAGGCCCGCAAGCTACGGCGTTTCCCATCCAGCCTAAACCGCGCGTGCCCGCTGTTGCTGGAAGCAGTCGCGGCAGAGCACCGGACGCCCCTGCGTAGGCCTGAAGGGCACGGTGGTTTCCTTGCCGCAGCTGGCGCAGACGGTCTGCGTTTCCACATGCTCGCGCGGGCCGCCTCCGTTGCCGCCCAGCGATGCCACGCGCCTGGTCTTGCAGGCGCGGCAGCGCTTGGGTTCGTTCTGAAAATGCTTGTCGTGAAAGAACATCTGCTCGCCGGCGGTAAAGAGGAAGTCGGCGCCGCAGTCCACACACGTTAAAAGCTTGTCGTGAAATTCCATTGAGAGCTCTCCCCCTACAGCTCAGCGAGATCTGCCCCCTGGGTTCGGCCCCCGCGCGTTTCCCGCCTGGCAAGGACGGGACGCACGGCCCTGCAATGGCAACTTCTCTTCCGTAAAACGAAAAGGGCCGCAGCTTTCCGCTGTGGCCCCTTTGCTTCTCCCTACTCCTGCTCCCGGCGCGCCTTCTTGCGGTTACGTTTGCGCGCCAGAGCCGACTTCAACCTCTTCTTTTCGCCGGGCTTCAGGTAGTAGGAGTGTCGTTTGACTTCCTTGATGATGTCTTCCTGCTGGACTTTGCGCTTGAAGCGGCGGAGAGCGTTTTCGAGCGACTCGCCCTCCTGCAATCGGACTTCAGCCAAATTCGATACACCTCCCCATCGCTCCCGGTTGGATGTATCTGTTATTTCAACCTTTCCCCGGCAAGTCAAGCCGGCGGCCCTGCCCTCCGGTTCGGAACCCAGTTCGGTACCCAAGATTCCCCCTTAGAACGTCAACCTCACTGCAAACTGCACTTGCCGCGGCGCGTAGGCATCCGTGGGCTGCAGGAACGCAGCCTGCCGCTGGTAATGCGCCGGATATGGCAGTCCGTTGACCGTCCTGTCTATCTGAACGAAGTGCGCGGCCGTGTTCAGGAAGCCGTCGTCACTCACCTCCACACGTTTGTTGGCCCGATTGAACGTGTTGAAGGCCTCCACCATCAGGTCGAGCTTGAGTCTCTTCCGCAGCATGAGGCGCCGACTCAGGCGCAAGTCCACGGTGGCGTAGTCCGGACCGACGAACGAGTTGCGGGCCACGCCGGGAAGGCGGTCATTATCGGTGTTGGTGTCGCGGTTGGCGTCGCCGAAGGTGCGCGCGTTCACCGGGCGCCCGCTTCCTGCGGTGACCACGCCCGCCAGCTTCCAGTCGTTGAACAGCTTGCTCAATCCCGGCTGGTCGCGATGGAACCAGCGCGTCTCGTAGATCCAGGAGGCCACGAAGCGGTGGCGCTGGTCGGTGACCGAAGAGCCGCGCTCCGCCTGCGTGGCAAACGAGTTCTGGACGATTGCTGGACGGCCGGCGACCAGCGCGTCCTGCGTGTCGTCGATGGCGCGGGCGAAGGTGTAGGCCAGGCGAAAATACAGCCCGTTGGTCATGCGGCGCCGTGCCGAGAACGTGAAC
>JBOGLL010000200.1:0-7298 GCA_050746065.1 Terriglobales bacterium
GATCGCATTTCCCTATCCCGATTGCACTCACTCTGATCCTTCTGACCTCGGGGTGCGAAACCACCCAGAGCCGGCGTCCCGCACCCACCGTTCCCCAAGCCGCAATGGCGCCGACCATGGCTCCGCAGGCTCCGGCTGCGAAGATCGTCGAGCCGGCGCGGCCGGCGGCCGACCCCGTGGAAGTGGTCCTGACCCAGGCCCGGCGGGAATACGAAGCCGGACGCTCCGAATACGCTGCCGGACACCTGGAAGCCGCCAAACGGCACTTCGATCGTGCCTTCGACGTTCTGGTCCAGAGTCCGGGCGGGATCCGCTCCGACGAGCGCCTGGAGCGCGAGTTCGAATTGGTGGTCGCAGGCATCGCGGAGCTCGAAGCCCGCGCCCTGAGGGAGGGCGACGGCTTCACCGAGCAGCAGTCGGAGCCCGCGCCCATTGATGAGGCTAACGAGGCCACCTTCGACGTGGATCCCAACCTGCGCGCCCGTGCCGAAGCCGACGTGCAGATGACCGCATCCGACCTGCCGCTGATGATCAACGACGTGGTAGCGGGTTACGTGAACTACTTCGCGAACAGCACGCGGGGACGCGCCACCATCCAGCGCGGATGGGCGCGCGGCGGGCGCTTCCACGAGATGATCCAGCAGACCCTCAAGGATGAGGGTGTGCCGCAGGAGCTCATCTTCCTGGCGCAGGCCGAGTCCGGGTTCCATCCGCTGGCAGTTTCACGCGCGGGAGCCCGCGGCATGTGGCAGTTCATGGCGTCGCGAGCCACCGAGTACGGTCTACAGCGCAATTGGTGGTTGGATGAGCGTCAGGATCCGGAAAAGGCAACCCGCGCCGCCGCCCGCCATCTGCGCGACCTCTATCAGCAGTTCGGCGACTGGTATCTGGCTATGGCGGCCTACAACTCCGGGCCGGGCAACGTCCAGGCTGCGGTGCGCCGGACGGGCTATGCCGACTTCTGGGAACTCTACAAGCGCAACGTCCTGCCGAACGAGACCAAGAATTACGTCCCCATCATTCTGGCGGTCACCATCATCTCCAAGAACCCGGAGAAGTATGGGTTACAGCCCATTGAGCTGGAACCGCAACTGGACGTGGACCGGGTCTCCATCGACTATCCCGTGGACCTTCGGCTGGCTGCAGAAGCAGTGGACGTCTCGGTGAGCATGCTGCAGGAACTGAATCCCAGCCTGCTGCGCATGACCACTCCCAAGGAAAGCCAGTTCGAGATGAGGTTGCCAGCCGGAACCGCGGAAGCGTTCCAGAAAGCCATGGCAGCCATCCCCAAAGACATGCGGGTGTGGTGGCGCTACCACCGCGTGGCTCCCGGGGACACCATCAGCACGCTCGCCCGTCGTTATCGCACCACGTCGGAAGCCATCCTGGAAGTCAACGATCTGGAGAACGACCAGCTCCTGGCAGAAACCAAGCTCATCATTCCTGTGGCCCCCGGCAAGCGGCCGATGGGCGAAGAAGGGCTGGTGTACTCGAAGAAGGCCACACGCTACCGCGTGCGCAAGGGCGACACCGTGCTCTCCATCGCCGACGACTTCGGAGTGCCCCCTGAGAAGGTGCGCCAGTGGAACCGCATCAAGGGCAGCAGCGTGAGTCAGGGACGCATGCTGCGCATCTACCGGCCAGTAGGAGTGCGCGAGGCCTCGCAGGAAGCTGTGGCCAAGAGCAGTCGCAAGAAAGGCACGCAGACCGCCGCCAACGGCAAGCGCCGCGTGCATACGGTGAAGCCGGGCGAAACCCTGTACTCCATCGCCAATGCCTATAACACTACGGTGGCCGAGCTGAAACGCGACAATCGCCTGGCCTCCAACAAGCTCTTTCCCGGCGATACGCTGGTCATCAACGGCGGGCGCTGACTCCTTCCGCCCTCCCGCGTAAAATCCTCCGGACAGTTGACACAGGGGCGCCGGTTGCTATAATCCGCGCCTGTTCTAAAGGAAAGCCCGGGATGCAGGTGTGCCTCGCCACCAGCTTCGCACGGGCGAGGCGCAAACTTTTCCTGGAGGGAACATGAGCTTCGAAGACCAGACCTTATACCTGCGCGACGATGACGAAATGGACGAGTTTGGGGAACCCGGCTACGCCGAACCTCTCGACGATGAATACGAAGAGGAGGAAGAAGAGGAAATGGGCGACGCGGCGGCCTCCGAAGCCCCGCCGGCGGCTGCTGCTGTAGCTCCGCCTCCGCCTGCGAAGAAGGCCGCTGCTCCCAAGAAGGCTGCTCAGAAGAAACCCGCCAAAAAGAAAAAGAAGAAGGCGAAGAAGGCTGCCAAAAAGGTCAAGAAGGCCAAGAAAAAAGGCGGAAAGAGGAAAAAGAAGGGCAAGAAGAAGAAAAAGAAACACTAGGATTCGTCTCTGGGGGTTAAAGGCCGCGGCCACAAGCCGCGGCCTTTCTTGCCTGCTTTATTCAAATGCGATAGCCACCTGGCAGACGCGGCCCACGATGTAGTCGGAAACGGTTTTTCCTTCCTCAATAGGGAGCACGTCCACCAGATACGACTGGTTGTGGGGGCGCAGCACCAGGTTGTTGCCGGCCAGTTCCACGTACTTCACGGTACAACCGCCGTCCTTCTTCACGGCGTACATGTTGGGCTCGCCCTTGCGGTAGGGATTGAGCGAGTCGTAGTGGCGGTCAATGAGCACGGTGGCGCCGGGCAGCAGGCGCGGATACATGCTCATGCCGTCGCGCTCGTCCACTTTCACCATCACGAAGCGGCGCCAGTCGCTGCGCGGGGATTCCATCTCCGGGCGCAGCCGCTGCAGGAAGTCCTTTTTGAATTTCAGGATCTCCTTCACGTTCTCGCTGGTCACCAGGGGCTCGCCCGCGGCCACTGAGCCGTCTACGAGCAGCACGTTCTCAAAGTCGTCCTCGCTGGGCGGCAGGATGCTGGCGCGCTTGTTGACTTCGGCAGGGTCGAGCAGATCGAGTACGGAAAGGTGCTGCACGACCAGCATCTTGTCCATGCCGCCCATACTCAGCGAGCGCTTGCGGTTCAGAAAGTTCGAGATGTGGGCCTGCTGGAACCCGGTCTGCTTGGCCAGCTTGAGTCCGGTGAGCTCGCCGGCTTCAATGCGTTTCCACATTTCCTGACGAAGGTTCTCTTGCAACTGTCGCATTTTCATGTTCTCTTTATATCATTTCGCTATATGCAATGCAAGTGTAATACCGGTAAGGAAATAAAGTTCTTGACATGTCCTAATTACAAGATATAATCTACGTTTACGCTATAGCAAAACTCGTTACATGGGGGAGTGCCATGCCAGAAGCAAACGACCCCCGGGTGGAGCAGGTTTTTCTTGAATTTCGCCGCAAGATACGCGAGTCGGAGGTGCTCTCCGCCGCCACCGAACGGCTGCTGCTGGCGCTGCGCTTTTCCGGGCGCCTGAGCGTGGTGGTGCACAACGGCCGGGTGCTGAAGTCCGGCTACGAAGAAGGCTATTTCACGAGGAAACACGATGAGCGGCTGACCTGAGTTTCCGATAAGGCGACGGAGACGTTGCGAGCAAGCGAGAGGTTGCGAGCAACGTCTCTACATAACTTCATAGAGCGAAGCAGGTCGTCGTAACACAAACGAGCCCTGCGCTAGTCCCGCTGACGGGACCAGCGTGGGGCTTTTTTTGGCCGCAAAAGGCCAGGAAAGCGAGAAACAGCATGGAGAGCCGGACCGAGTTGGTGGTCCTGGAAATGAAGTATTGCGAGGGATGCGGCGCGCTGTGCATGCGTCCAGCGGGAACCAAAGTGACGTACTGCCGGACGTGCAGCCGGCGGATGGCAGAGATGCCGTCCTCGACGCGCGACCCAGGAGGCCGGTCATGAAGCGCCCTCCTTTGGCTCGCCGGCGACGGTTTCAGGGCCCGCGGGAAGAACTTCCTTTATACCGCGGGCGGACGGTAGCGCTGTTGCGGCGTTATTTCCACATGTCCATTGATCTGGGGCGGTTGCCCTCCATCGTGGGGCGCGAGTTCTTCCGCGCCCGCACCACCGGCTACCGCGTGGCCACGTTCGAGGACGCGGTGATCTTTGTGCACGACATGGAACGCTGTCTGGAGGAACTGGACGCCTTCTCGCAAAAGCTGATTGCGCGCGTCACCTTCCAGGAGTTCACGCATGAAGAGGCTGCACAGCAGCTCGGTTGCGCTCGGCGAACGGTTCTCCGCCGCTACGCGGAAACACTCGATCACCTGGCGGAAATGTTACTAGAGCGCGAACTGCTCACGCCCCTGCCTTGTCACGACGGCGGCGAGGGCGAAGCGTGTCAAGCGCCGGAAAGCAGGAGATCCGGCTCAAGTGACTCAGGGGGAACGAAATAGAGTTTGGGGCTCCATGTCACTTTGCCCCTCAGTGGTTTGGTATCCTGAACTAGAGAGTTGAGAAAAAGGCGGGGCGCTCCAGAGGCGCCCCGTTTCCTTTTGAAGCCATGAGCCGCGCCCCATCCAAACCGCATTCCGGTACGAATGGAGAAGTCAAGAAGGCTGACCTTGACCTCGTACCGTCGCACGCACCCGCGGAGCGGGTGGCGAAGGCGCGGGAAGAAGTGATGCGCGCGGTTCCGGAGATCATTCACGCCTTTCTGGAGCAGGCCCGGCAAGCCAGCGTGGCGCATGCGCGTTTCGTGTTCGACTTTGCAGGAGTTGCCGGGCTCAAGCATGGAGAGTCCGAGGATGCCGGAGGCCCGTCGTTTGCCGAGTTGATGACCAAGGGCTTGGGGCTGCGTGACCCAAAAGAGAAATAGGAAAGTGCGTTGCGCGGACGGCGGCGCTGCGCAACGGAGGGTGTGGGGTAGAATGAGTACCTCAACGGCGGACGACCAGCCGACATCGAGCTGCGTTCATGGACATGACGTGGATTACCGACCGCGTGGCGGTCGGGGGCGCCATCTGGGATGAGCGCAGGATGCTGGAGGTGGTAGAAGCCGGCATCACGCATATCCTCGACATGCAGATCGAGTTCGACGACACGTTGCTCGCCGAGCCCTACTTCGTCGAAGTCCTTTGGAACCCGGTGGACGACGACTTCCAGCCCAAGCCTGCGGAAGTATTTCAGCGCGGTGTGGATTTCGCTTTCCAGGCCCTGGAAGATCCCGAAGCGAAGTTGCTGATCCACTGTGCCGCAGGCGTGCATCGCGCGCCCATGATGATGCTGGCGTTGCTGCGCGCCCAGGGCTGGGGCCTGGACGAGGCCATGCAACACATCCAGTCGCTGCGGCCGGCAGCGGACTTTGCCGACGTCTACGTGCACAGCGTGGAAGACTTCGTACGCATGTACGCCGAAACCAGCCGCTAGCCTGACTCGCTTCCCGAATTCCAACAGGTTCTCCACCGATTCGAGCCCATTTGCCACCAATGCTCGAACCGAGGGGTGTGAAGATGGCCAAAGCTCGCCCCAGTTCGACATGGAAGGAAAACAAACGATGAAGCGGCACTTGGCCTGCCTGATTCTTCTGTGCGCGGTGACCAGCGTCCCATTGAGCCGGGCGCAGGCACCAGCCACCACCATCGTCAGTGATGTGATCTACCGCGGCGACGGAACGCCGGCAGGCGGAACGCTGCTCATCACCTGGCCGGCGTTCGCGACCGCAAGCGGCAAGGCGGTGGCCGCGGGCCAGAAAAGCGTAAGCATCGGCGCGGGCGGTGCAGTGAACGTGGCCCTGGTGCCGAATGAAGGCGCAAGTCCGTCTGGGACCTATTACAAAGTTGTGTACAAACTGGACGACGGTTCGACCAGTGAAGAGCTCTGGTCGTTGCCCAACGTTCCCACTACGACCATCGCAGCTATCCGCTCGACGGTGGTTCCGTCGGGAGTCGCCATCCAGGTGGCGTCCAAGCAGTACGTGGACACCCAACTCGCGGCGGTAGCCGGCACACGCTTTCATAACGTCCGCTACTGCGACCAGTTCGGCGGCACGGATGCCGGGGCCAGGATCACGGCCTGCATAGCAGACCTGCCCCTGGCTGGGGGCGTGGCCGATGCGCGCGGACTTGAAGGCGCGCAAACCATCTCGTCCACGATCACCATCTCCAAGCCGGTACAACTTCTCTTAGGGCAGGCAACCTATTCCTGTACCGCGACCGGAACCTGCTTCCTGATTGACTCCAATGGCGTGTCCATCATCGGCACAGCCGTGGCGACTGCCAAAGGCACCGAACTCAACTTCAATCGTTCGGGATATTCGAACCCGGCGACGGCGCGTGATGCGCGCGGAGCCATCGAGTTCACTCTGGTTTCGGGTGGAACCCTTGTACCTACGCGCACACGGATTGAGAATTTGGCCATTTCCACCCGCAACGGCTCCGCGCCCAACACTACGCCGGGGGATGTGTGCATCAAGTTCCGGGCGTCCTACAGCATGTTGCGCAATATCGCCTGTTCCATTGATGGGGACGGGGCGACCGACCCTCCCGCATCCGGCATTCTTTTTCTTGGCGACCAAGCCAACGGCAATGGCAGCTACTACAACCTCTTCGACACCATCACCGTAGGAGGACGTGCTACATCGACGGGCGTGACTGATGAAGTCTGTCTCCGCTTCGATACTGACACTGTGGCGGGTACGCGCTTCCCCAATGCCAACACCATCTTGGGTGGCGGCCAGATGATTAGCTGCTCGACGGGCATATGGGTGCGTGGCTCGGGAAACAATTTCTACGGCGTCGTAGCTCAGTCTAACACCGCCTTTCACTGGCGCTTCGGCGTGACCGGCTCGATGGATACTAATGAGGGCAACGTCTTTGGAGCCTTTGTCGAAGGTGGCGCAGCTTCAACCGCATTCCAGTTCGAGACCAGCGCCAAGAATAATAGAATACTCCCCTCAGTGGTTACCGGCGTCCTCAATCGCTTCGTGGATAACGCCGTGAATGGGCGCAACCTGCTCTACGAATTGAGCCACAGCGGAGTCTCATCGGGTTCGCCGCAGTATGGCTGGGGATTCGATTCGGCTAGCACCCAATCCCGTTACTACAACAACGAGGTCGTCAGTCATGCCTTTGGTGGAGGCAGCTTCATCGTGGGTGGAGGCAACGGCATCCACTTCGCCGACACGGCAACCACGGCGTCCTCCGCGAACTGTGCGTTGACTGGTGGCGCAGGCTTCTTCCAAGCCCATCGCGGTGCAGGCGGGGATTGTGCGGTGCGCAAGTACTTCAATCGCACAGACGACACCAATTATCAGAACCGGCTGAGCATCACCGGCGCAGCAGGGAATATCAGTTTCTTGGCGGAGTCCGGAGCAGGGCCAGGGGCCGCCGACGCGAACGTTGACTTCACCTTCACGCCGAAAGGT
>JBOGLL010000201.1:0-3716 GCA_050746065.1 Terriglobales bacterium
CTGCTGCCGGCGTAGAGCAGCGCCACCGGCGCAGCGTTGGCCTGGGTAACGATGAGCGAGCCGGAGTCGCCGCCCGCGCTGAAGCTGGAGCTGTTGACGACCACCTGATCGTTATAGCTGATGACGAACTTCTTGCCCTGGTTGCAGCCCTTCTGGTACTGCACGCTGACGTCGGTGTTGGTAGAACCGACAGCGGAGCAGGTGAGCCCGGTGGTGCGCCCGCTCTTGGCCACTGCCTGGCCGACGGATGGCGCAGCAGGCGTCTGACGCGGCACCCCGATCTCGAGGATAGCGCCGGTTAGGTCCACTTGGCCCGAACGCGTGGCGGCCAGCGCGGCGTCCACGTTCTGCGTGCCCAGCCGCGGCGCTTCGCTGAAGTCGGCAACGATGTTGGAGTTGGTAGTGCGGCAGCCGGAATCAATCAGGCCAGGCTGCGAAATGTCCTCACCCACGCGCGCGGCCACCTCAGCCGCAGTCTGGGCGGTGCGGGCCAGCACGTGGTTATTGCTGAGAATGTAGTTGGATCCACCCTTGGTGACCACTGAACCCAGGGTTCCCGAGCAGCAGAAGGCCCGGCTGATGTCTTTGACGTTGCCGCCGGATGTTCCCATCTGGACCGGCGCGGTCTGCTTGACCTGATGGTCGGCGACGGCGGCCAACAGGCCGACAGCAACCGCAATCAGTACGAGAAAAACAAGGCTTGCGCGAAAAGGATACCGCCTCACGATTCTGCCTCCAGAGAAAGTTTGTGGGGAGTGCCGCGGGACCTGCCCAGCGGCCTAGCTAGCTACTCAGCCTAATCCAGCCGGGAAGCCCGGTCAATGGCACTTCGGTGGTGGAGCAAATTTGTCCTCTTTTGCCCAAAACTCAGGCAGGGCACTCATCTCACCTCCTAACCTCCTACCTCCTATCCGCTACCCCTACCCGCTGCCTCTCGAACAACTCCTTCGTGAAACCTTCGTGTCCTTCGGGGTGAGCTTTTGATCTTTTCCTGACCCCTCAAACCTGCGACCTGCCACCGGAACCTGTGCTAGGCTCGTTTCTTCCCTGGCCATGCCTCCCAGCCCGCCCAGTTCGAATCCCTACGAAGAGGTTGAGGTCGCCATCTACAACCTCAGTGAGGAATGGGTGCGACTGTGGAATGCAGGAGAGCTCGACAAAGTGGTTGACCTGTACGCCAAGGACGCCCTCTACCTGCCCGCGCATCACGAGCCCATCCACGGCCGCAAGAAGATTCGCGAGTTCCTGAAGGGCCCGATGCAGCAGGGCGCGTCCGATTTTTCGCTGGAGATCAAGTTCATCCAGCGCGCCGGTGACCTGGCCTACGACGTGGGCCACTACTCCATCAAGCTGCCCCAGCCCGACGGCAGCAAGATGCAGGACAACGGCCGCTATCTCGCCATCTGGCAGCACCAGCCCGCCGGCGACTGGCTCATGCTGGTCTTCGCCGCCTGGTCCAGCGAGCAGCCGGGAAAGCAATGGGATTTGTAATTTGTAATTTGTAATTGCTACACCTCGCGGCGCTGGTCCCGGCCAATCACAAATCACAAATCACAAATTACAAATCACCAATTACCAGTCTTCCATCAGAATCCCCATGTCCTTGTCGCCGCGACCCGACAGATTGACGATGATGATGTCCCGCTGGTTCATCTTGGGCGCGCGCTTCACGCATTCAGCCACGGCGTGAGCTGACTCCAGCGCCGGAATGATCCCTTCCGTCCGCGCCAGAAGCTTGCAGGCGGCGAGTGCCTCGCGGTCGGAAGCAGCTACATACTCTGCGCGGCCGGAGTCCCGCAGCGCCGCGTGCTCAGGGCCGATGGCGGGATAGTCAAGGCCGGCTGAAACCGAGTGCGTCGCAGCGATCTGTCCGGCTTTGTCCTGCAGGACGTAGGAATACGTTCCTTGCAGAACTCCCGGACGCCCGCCACGGAAGCGCGCCGCGTGTTGTCCCAATCCGCGGCCGCGGCCTCCCGCTTCGACGCCGATGAGCTTTACCTTCCTGTCTCCGAGAAATCTATGGAAAATGCCGATGGCGTTCGAGCCTCCGCCCACGCAGGCGAGCACCGCCGTCGGCAGCCGGCCCTCGGCTTTGAGGACTTGTGCGCGCGCTTCCCACCCGATCACCGACTGGAAGTCGCGCACCATTTCCGGATACGGATGCGCACCCAGCACGCTGCCCAGCAGGTAGTGCGTGGTGCGCACGTTGGTCACCCAGTCGCGCATGGCTTCGTTGATGGCGTCCTTCAGGGTGCGCGAACCGGCGGAAACGCCGCGTACTTCGGCGCCCAGCAGCCGCATGCGGAACACGTTCAGTTCCTGGCGGCGCATGTCGTCCGTTCCCATGTAGACCACGCAGTCGAAACCGAAGAGCGCGCACACCGTGGCTGTGGCCACGCCGTGCTGTCCGGCGCCGGTCTCGGCCACGATGCGCCGCTTGCCCATGCGCTCGGCGAGCAGCGCCTGTCCCAGGCAGTTGTTGATCTTGTGCGCGCCGGTGTGCAGCAGGTCTTCGCGCTTCAGATAGATGCGCGCACCGCCGAGCTTTTCCGTCAGCCGGCGCGCGAGGAACAGCGGCGTAGGACGGCCCGCATAATTGCGCAGGAGGTCGTCGAGCCGCTGATGGAAGCGGCGGTCACGCCGCGCTTCACGGTAAACGCGCTCCAGTTCCTCGAGCGCCGCCATCAATGTTTCGGGGACGTAGCGTCCGCCATAAAGACCGAAGCGTCCGCGCCCTGCCGCAGCTTTGGTCTTCGAGCTCACGGACGCGTGTGCTCCTTGTCCGCCTCGCGAACGGCAGCAAGGAAGGCGCGGACCTTCCCTGGATCCTTTTTCCCGGGTTCGCGTTCGACGCCGGAGACTACATCCACACCCCAGGGATGCAGGAGGTGGATGGCCTCGGTGACGTTTTCCGGGTTGAGCCCGCCGGCGACGATCAGCGGAGGCAGCGCCCGCCTCAAGCGGCCGTCCAAGAAGCTGCCCCATGATTTCCAGTCGAATCGTGTGCTGGTACCGCCGCGCGAAATCGGCGACTGGGAGTCCAGCAGCAGGCAATCCGGTCGTTCATCACCGGCTGGCAAATCAAGGCCGAACCCTTCAACGGGCGGGAACTCTGCGAGTCGCCACGCCAACAGGATTCGTGCTGCGCTCCCCACTCGCGACAGCCGGCTGCGAATATCGCCTAGCTGTCCCGCTGTCTCATCACCGTGCAACTGTGCCCCGGTGAGTCCAGCATCCCGGGCAATATCCTGGATCCGCTCCGCGGTTTCGTTCACGAACACGCCCACTCTTTCCACGGTCGCCGGAAGTTCGGCGATGATGGTCCGCGCGGCCTGCGGCGTCACCCGCCGAGGGCTTTTGGCAAACACGAAGCCCAAGGCGTCGGCGCCGGCCTCAACTGCGACCAGCGCGTCTTCGATGCTGGTGGTGCCGCAGATTTTCACCCAGGTCATGGAACGGTCGTTAGTCGTTGGTCGCTAGTCGTTAACAAGCAGAACGAAGCTCGGCGGAACGTGCCGCGGCTTCAGCCAGTAGTTGCTTCAACGCCGCGCCGGGCGAATCGGCCTGCATCAGGGATTCGCCGATCAGAAACGCCTGGTATCCCGCAGAGCGCAGGTGTTGAATATCGTCCGCAGTGCGGATTCCGCTCTCCGCCACCCGAAGCACGCCCGCAGGAATCTGCGGGCCGAGGCGCAGCGCCGTCCCCAGGTCCACTT
>JBOGLL010000202.1:0-8425 GCA_050746065.1 Terriglobales bacterium
GGCCAGGGCATGGAAGTAGGCTGCAACAAACGACTCCGGCCGCGCTTGCACCAGCGGCTCCAGGACTTCCACCCCTTCCCGCCAGCGATTGGTCTGCACCAGCGCGATACCCAGGTCCTGACGGACGGAGTCCAGCCTCGGGTTCGCCTTCAAAGCGCGCTGGAAGCGCTCGATCGCCACTCCCAGGTTACCGAGGTCGGCCTGCAGGAGTCCCTCGGAATAGAGGATGCCAGGATGCTGGGGTGGCAGGAGCATGCGCATCAGTCCCAACTGCCGCGCGGCGCGACCTATATCGTCGGCACGTCGGTAGGCGGCGAAGAGTTCAAATTGAACATCCAGGTCTTCCGGGTTGCGCTCAGCGGATTTCTCCAGGTGCTCGATGGCCTCTCGCAAATCTCCCCCGGTTTGCAGCAGGACACGGCCGGCGTAGAAGTGGGCGCCCGCATGGCGTGGATCCAGTTGCAAAGCGGCGCGGGCCGCCTCCATGGCCTGGGGTAGCCGCCCGGCGGAAAGGTACGCATAGGCCAGAGCCGCCCTTGCGTCGGCAGAGGGAGGCTGCTGCCCCGCTGCCTGGCTCAGATCCGTCAGCGCCTCTTCCTGGCGTCCGAGCCGCAGGCGGGCCAGCCCGCGCTCCAGCAGGGCTTGGCCATCCTGCGGGTTGGCTTGCAGGCGGGCGGTGTAGTCGGCCTCCGTGCGCTGGTCTTGCGCCTGGCGGCTGGAAAAGCGCTCCACGTGGGACCTTGCCGGATCTTGGGCCCACACCGTGTCGGCCAGCGCCACCAGCAGCAGGAGGAAAGGCCCTAAAGGAGGGCAGCGCCCGGAAGCGAAAACCATAAGGAGCTTCATTGTATCAACGGCTTGGGCAAAGCCGGGGGAAAGGAAACGCAGGGGAAAAAACTAGGGGCGGCCGAAGCCGCCCCGGAGGTTTGCCGCAGTCCGCCTCAGAAAATGATCTTGAAGCGGTATTGGACGGTCCGCGGAGTCAGCGAGTTGCGGAAAAGCCCGAAGTCGCCGTTGTTGGAGAAGTTCTGCGGGATTACCCGGTTGTCGTGATTGAAGAGATTGAAGAACTCCACGCCGAACTGGGTATTCACCCTCTCTGTGATCTTGGTGTTCTTGAAGAGTGAGAAGTCGGTGCGGAAGAAGCCTGGTCCGGTGAACTGATTGCGACCGGAGTTACCAAAGCAGATCTGACCCGGTGCGAAGCCGGCGGGCCGCGCAACGCAGGTGGTGCCTGCGAAGCCGGGGTCCAACGGGTTGGTGGTCGGAGAAGCGAACGCTGCAGGGTTCAGGTAACGCCCTGTCGGCACACTGGAGAACGGGTCCCCGATAAGCACGGACACCGTATCTCCGCTCGGTCCATTAGCACCGACGCTGAAGTGCTGGCCCGTCTGGCCACTTAGAATAACGTTGGCCTGCCATCCCCCAATCACCTTGTCCCATCCCGAGCTTACGTCACCACCCATGGCCTTACCGCGACCAATGGGCAGGTCCCAGATGGCGTTAGTAACGAACTGGTGACGATGGTCGAGGGAGGAGTTGCCGCGGTCGCGGTTATGGTCAAACGGGTTGATGGGTCCGAAGTTTCCGCCACGCTGATCGCCGGGTGCGGTGTACACCCCGCTGGAATCGTCGATCCCATGACCCCAGGTGTAGGAAACCAGGGCCAGGACGCCTTTGGAGAACCGCTTCTCCAGCTTCGCCTGGAGCGCGTCGTAGTTGCCGCCAGTGCGGTTCTCGTAGGCGGTGACGCTGTCGATGAAGACTCCACCTGAGGTCGTGGCCAGTCCCAGCCCGCTGCCGGTAGTGCCTAGCTGCCGGGTGGACAGCAGGTTGCGCGACCGCGTGCCCACATAGCCCAGGTCGAAGAGCCAGTCGCGGGCAAACTGCCATTGCAGAGTGACGTTCCACTCGTGGATAGTGGCAGTCTTCTGTTCCGGCTGCAGCGTGAAGAGCGGCGTGTTGGCGGCGAGGACCGGAGGATCCACAATGGTCACCACCGGCGGGCCGGTGGTCAGGCTGAACATGGTGTTGGGGGTTCCGCCAAACGCGTTGAAGGCGATCGAGCCGGTTACCGGCGGATTGCGCACTAGCGGTGGGTAGTCCACACCGTCCTGCGAGTAGAAGAGCCCATAGCCGCCACGCAGCACGAACTGGCGCTCATCGCCGAAGGAGTAAGCAAAGCCCACGCGCGGCCCGAAGTTGCTGTGGTCGGTATCAATCAGGCTGTCGCCGCTGCCGCTGGCCTTAATGATGTCGGAGATAGCCAGGTCGAAGTTTGCCAAGCGTCCATCCCTCTCGCTGAACCCCGGGTAGATGTCATAGCGCACACCCAGGTTCAGCGTCAGGTTGGAAGCGACCTTCCAGTCGTCTTGCACGTAGAAGGACCATTCGCTGGCGCGCAAACGGAAGGGACTGACTTCTCCATTAGCATCCAAGGCCACGGTACCGCGAAACGCCTGAACGGAGGGCTGGCCTAGCAGGATGTTGGCTTGGGCATTCCCCGTACCATTATCGCCATAGGGAAGATTGCCCTTTAACCCGCCGGAGCGGCCGCCGTCAATCGTGTCCAGGCGGCGCGGCCGCAACTCAAATCCTGCCTTCCAGGTGTGCTTACCGGAAATAATGGTGAGGCTGTCGGCGACGAAGAAGTTGTTGGACTTCACCAGGAACAGACCGCCGTCCCCAGTGAACTCGAAGAAGCCGTTGCCGAAACCTCCGGTCAGGATGCCGCCGCTGGTGGGCAACGTGCCGGTGTTGCAGTTCGGAATGCCGATGTCGTCGCAGAAGGTGGCGCTTACGCCACAAGCGCCGCCTACTCCGCAGTTGAAGATGCCGATCTCAATCTGCGTCCAGCCGAACTTGGCCTCGTTCAGTATGGTAGGACGGAAAGCGTGGGCGTCGCTGATGGAGACCTGGCGGGTGTTGCCCACTTCGTCGCCGGCGCCGAAACCGGCGGTGGGAACCACGGGGAAGAAGTTGGCGCGGAAGCGGCTCTGGTTGCTGCGGCTGTAGCGTCCCCACAGATTGTTCTTGTCGGAAATGCGGTGATCAATCTTGACGTCATAGGAATTAATGGTCTCGGTGTTGGCCCGCGTGCCAAAGAAGTTCTCGTTTCCCTGCCCCGGATTGACAACATCGATGGTGGGCAGCGGGTAGGCGTTGAGCAGTGCGAAGCCCGGAGCGCTGAAGTTGGGGTGGTTCTGCAGCGAACCGTAGTCGTTGGCGACGTTGTTGCCCGTGAAGGCGGTGCAGCCTCCAGAGTCAGCGACTCCGGGCGTGTTGCAAGTCTGGGGGTCGAAAACAGTACCGAAGCCGGTAAAGTCGCCCATGCGGGAGCCCGCGGTGGGCACCACCGTGCGGAAGGCATTGGGAATACTGTTGCGCTGGCCCAGGTAGTCCCCGAAGAAGAAGGTGCGGTCCTTGATGATGGGGCCACCGAAGGTAAAACCGAACTCGTTCACGTGGATCGTCGACTTGGGGCGCGCGGCCTCGGCCTGCTCCGGCGTCAGGCCGCCGGCCACCAGGTCAGAGCGGTCACGCTTGAGCTGAGGATGAGTGGCGTTGAGGGCATCGTTCTGCCCGTAGTAGTACACCGAACCGTGGAACTTGTTAGTGCCCGACAGGAAAGTGCTGTTGATATTGGCGCCGCCGCGGCCGACTTCTGCCTTGCCCGCGCTGGTCTCTACCTTGAACTCGGCGATGGCATCGGGATTCGGAAACACGCCGATGGTGCCGAACTGGGGCTCGTTGTTGTCCACGCCGTCGAGCGAGAAGTTGTTGTTGGTGGGGCGCAGGCCGTTGGCCGAGATGGAGGCGCCACCAGAGCGGCTGAAGCGTGCGCTTTCCGTCGAGCCCCGCTCGTTGCTGCCTCCGGGAACGTTGCCGGCGTTGGCGTCGCCCTGGTTAAAGTACTGTGCGTCGGTGAGGTTGCCGATGAGGGCGCGGGAGACGCCGGGGGTCAGTAACGCCAGGTTGGTGAAGTTGCGGTCGCGCAGGGGCAGCTCGGTGACCTGGCGGCCGGTAATGACGTCGCCGCGGCTGCTGGTTTCGGTCTCCAGTTGCGGCGCTTCGCTGGTGACGGTGATGGTTTCACCCGCCGCGCCCACTTCGAGGCTGACGTTGACTTCCTTCACGTCTCCGATCTGAAGCAGTACGCCGGAAGTGACCTTGGTCTTGAAGCCGTCGCGCGAGATCTCGACCTTGTAGGTGCCGGGCTTGAGGATGTTGGGGGTGACGTAGCGGCCGCCGTCGTCGGTCGTGGTCTCGAAGCCGATGCCGGTGGCCTCATTCGTCACCTTGACAGTCGCGCCTGAGACCAACGCCCCCGTTGCATCTGTGACCCGCCCCACAATCGAGGCACGGTCACTCTGCGCCCAAACCAGCGCGCTGCAGACGAAGAGTGTGATCAGCAAACTCGCAGAGAAACTACCCGGCAGGCGTTTCATGTCGGTCGCCTTTCCCTCAAGCGTCGAGGTTTGTCGCATTGTTGAACTGGTCAAGCCCCCTAACGAAGCGCGAGCGTACCGTTCTGAAATTCGGAACACGGCCGCCTTAGGCCCGATAACTTATTCGCAGCAGAGGACTTGTGTCAAGGGGTAGTACAAAAATATTACGGACGTGCAGGAAACCCTATTTCTTGCCGGTCATCACCTGGTCGAACTTCTTCAGGTCGTTGCGGTTTACGGAGACATACTTGAATTCGATCTCGCTCTCGAAGCGCTCACCCAACCGCAGGCGGGACGCCGAAAGAAAAGTGACGTCAATGCGGTAATCCGGAGTGGACTTCTCTTCGCGGATCCAGGCGGTTCGTTCCTTGTCGCCGGTTTCGCTGGCCCTATAGTCCACCCGCAAGCGGGGATCACGCGCGGACAGCTCGGTGGTAGTCCCGCTGCTCTTCAGGGGCAGTAGCCATAGATCGGCGGTCGGCCGGGGCGGCTTGAACTGCAGGGCGATGTGGGAGACGTAGTTCTCTTTGCGAAAGTTGACTTGCAAAACGTCGCCCTTTTCCATCTTCCAGAAGACGATGATCTCTTCCTTTTCGTCTTTGCGCAGGTCCGGCATACGCCCGCCCAGCACGTTGAGTACCTGTTCGGTGGTCATGCCGATGCGGATGCCGTGAATCGAGGGCTGGTGGTCTTCGCTCTGTTCCGCGGCCTTCTTCGCCGGCTTCGCCTGCGTCCAGCCGAGCACCGCCATCAAGAGCACCGCAGGAAGGACTTTGAATCTCATGAGGACCTCCACCCACTATGCCGGAAACGTCTCCCTGAGGGAAATACGGCAACCATCAGTTTAACTTAACGCACTCGAG
The DNA here is from genome assembly GCA_050746065.1 of Terriglobales bacterium. GTDB lineage: Bacteria > Acidobacteriota > Terriglobia > Terriglobales > Acidobacteriaceae > CAZXVY01. The sequence continues at coordinate 5,312 of JBOGLL010000202.1, forward strand.
AGGGCTCCCTGTGCGACTGCGCGGCAGCCGTCCCTGGCCGGCTAGGCTGCGCCCTGCGGCTCTGCGGCGGCGCGCGCGAAGCAGGCCCGCACGCGGCTGGTGAGCTGCGGAATGGTGAACGGTTTCGCCAGATAGTCCGTGGCCCCGGCGGCAAATCCAGCGCGGGTGCTGCGCTCATCACCTTGCGCAGTCAGGATAAGGACCGGCAACCGCGCGGTCTGCGGTTGCGAGCGCAACCGGCCGAGCACGGTGAAGCCGTCCACCTTCGGCATGTCAAGATCAAGGACCACCAGATCGGGCTTGGACGCTTCGATCATCTGCAGTCCTTCCTCTCCGTCGCCCGCTTCGAGCACGGAGTATCCGCCGCGGGCCAGCGCGGCGCCGGCCAGCAGGCGAAGGTTGGCATCGTCATCCACGATCAGGACGCGCAGCTCGCTGGTGGGAAGATCCAGCGACGAGGCTGCCACGGCGACCGAACGCAAACGATCGGTGGCCGGAGGCTCCACCGCAAGGTCGCATCCTTCGTAGGCGCAAAACACGTGCAAAGCAAAATTGCGTTTGCGCGCCAGCGCCCGCGCGCGCTGCTCGATCTCGGCGATCTGCTGGTCGTCGTGGGTGGGATCGTGGTGGGTAAGCGCCAGCCGCCGGACGTCCGCCAGGGCCGCCAGTTCGACCGCATACTCGAACGTGCTGTGACCCCAATTCTTCTTCGCCGGATATTCCTCCGGTGTGTACTGCGCGTCGTGGATGAGCAGGTCGGCGTGCTTCATGAAGGCGGCGTGCCGGCGGTCACCCTCGTGGACCAGCCCTTCGATGCGGCTGGAGACGACGCCGTCAGGCCAGATGGCGGCAGAAAACGGTTCATGATCGCAAAGGTAGATGACCACCGCGCCGTCCGCCTCGATGCGGTATCCCAGGGCGGTGGCCGGATGGTGAAGGAACTGCGCCACCACGCGAACGCCGTCGAGATCGTGGATGCCCTCGGGCAGGTCCTGGTACTGGATTCGCGCTGGGAGCTGGCTGAGTTCCACCGGGAAATAGGTAAACTCCATCTGCCCGGCCAGCACGTCGGCCAGCGAGCGGTCCACGCCCTGGGGGGCGCAAACCGTGAACTGGTTTCCCGGAATGAAGAGAGGGGCGAAGAACGGAAATCCCTGAATGTGGTCCCAGTGCGTATGGCTGAGCAGAATGGTGGCGCGGACCGGCTGGGGCGCGTTCGCCATCAGCGACAGTCCCAGGGGCCGCGCACCGGTTCCGAAGTCGAGAATGATGCGATGGCCGGCGTTGGTCAGCACTTCGACGCAGGACGTATTCCCGCCGTAGCGCAAAGTAGCCGGACCGGGTGTGGCGATCGATCCTCTCGTTCCCCAGAAGCGAACTTGCATGCGGCAGCGTGCTCCCTGATCAGCGGTACTCCACTTCGATGCGCTCGAGGTAGTTCCACCGAAGCTTTCGATGCGTGCGCAGCCGTCCTGCGGGCGAGCTTCGGCATACCTTTGGGAACCCGGAATTCTGGCCTTCGCCGTAACCCCGGAAGGCCACTTCGAGTGCCCGGATATCATCCAGACATTGCCAAGCTTAGTCAACTGCCGTGCCGATGGTCGGGCTATGTCATACCAGGAAGGGCGAGTCTCGTGGCGGACGCTGGCCCGCTTCCTAAGTGATTGAAAAGTCTGGTGGCGGCGGTTGGACTCGAACCAACGACCTAGGGATTATGAGACCCTCGCTCTAGCCACCTGAGCTACGCCGCCATGTTCTTGAGGACGTCGAGGGTGGGAAGCCGCGGCTTACGCGACCCAAGTGCGATTCTAAGAGGCGCCCACAAGCAGTGTCAAACCCCGGGTACGCGGCCATAATCTGCCTTTCTCCCCATGACTGATATGATGCCGCGAACAAGCCCAACCATGGACGCCATCGCCGTCATTCCTGCACGTCTCGGCTCCACGCGCCTGGCGCGCAAGGTGCTGCGCGAGATCGCGGGGCGGCCCATGCTGGCCCACGTCTATGCCGCCGTGCGCGCCTCGCCCTTGCTGCGCGATGTGGTGGTTGCCACCGACGCCGAGGAAGTCCTGGCGGTGTGCCGAGCCAACGGCTGGAGCTGCCGCATGACGGCCGCAGCCCATCGTTCCGGTACCGACCGAGTACACGAAGTGGCCGGCGCCATGCCGGCCGACGTCTATGTCAACGTGCAGGGCGACGAGCCCCTGGTGCGTCCCGAGCACGTTGCTGTGTTACTGGCGCTGATGAACGATCCAGGCATTCAGGTTGGAACGCTGCAGACCCCGCTCGCCGCATCCGACGCGCAGAATCCCAACGTGGTGAAGGTAGTCACCGATCATTCGGGGCGCGCGCTCTACTTCTCACGCTCTGCTATACCCTTTGATCGCGACGACGGCGGGGTTCGCTACGCAAAACACCTCGGCCTCTATGCTTACCGCAAGGCTGCGCTGGACCGCTTCTGCGCGCTGCCGGAATCGTCGCTTGAACGGGCCGAGCGCCTGGAGCAGTTGCGCTTCCTGGAAAACGGCATCGCCATCCACGTCGCCGAAACCCCTTACGACACCGTGGGCGTGGATACCGAAGAAGACCTGCTGCGAGTGGAAGCTCTCCTGAAGAGCTAGTCCGAGCTGGCCTGCTGCTTCGCCTGGGCCCAGGCTTCGGCAGCGGCCACCCGCTTTGAAATCGAAGGATGCGAGTGGAAGAACCACTCGACGAAGCGCGAGGGCTGGCGCTCCGCCAGATTCTGCTCGCCCAGCTTGTTGAGTGCCGAGATGTACGGCGCCACGCTGGGCACCGCTCCGAAACAGTAGCGGTCTGCCTGGCGCTCGTTGTAACGCGAGTAGGCATTCATCGCCGGCAACAAGAGGAACGACAGCACCGCCGACACCAGGGCCAGCAGCGGCAGATTGGCGAAGTCGGCCAGGCTCTCGAACCAATGGAGGCGCTCGATGGCGAAACTCAGCGCCTGGTTCGCCGCCCAGAACCCGACAAACGTCACCGCCACGTGGACCAGGATGCTCTTGGGGATATGGCGGTGCACGTGGTGGCCGAGCTCGTGTGCCAACACGGCTTCGATCTCGTCGTGCGAATAGTTGGAGAGCAGCGTGTCCGCCA
>JBOGLL010000203.1:0-2680 GCA_050746065.1 Terriglobales bacterium
CCTCGCTCTATCCCTTCTGGCCGGGCGTGCGCTATCTGAGCATCCTCCCCACCAACCACGCCATTGACTTCATGGTGGGATTCATCGGGCCGTTCACCTGCGGGGCTGCGGTAGTGCACCTGCGCACCCTGCGCCCGGAGTTCGTCCGCGAAGCCTTCCCACGCTACCAGATCACCTACATGAGTCTGGTGCCGCTGGTGCTGAAGAACCTGGAAGCCGGGCTGCGCAGCCGTTTTGCCGAACTGCCGGCGGTGAAGCGGTTCGTGTTCGACGTGTTGGTCGGTCTCAACCGCATGTTCACGCGCAGGCGTCCTAACCTCGGCCTGAGTCGGAGGCTGCTCAAGCAGGTACACGCGGCCTTCGGAGGCGAGTTGCGCGCGCTTTTCGTGGGTGGCGCCTTCACCGAACCGGCAACCCTGCAGTTCTTCTACGATCTCGGCATCCCCGTGTCCAACGGCTACGGCCTCACGGAAGCGGGCACCGCCATCACCCTCAACGACTTCAACCCCTTTCGCCCGGACACAGTGGGTCGGCCGCTGCCCGGCATGGAAGTTCGCATCGTGAAGCCGGACGGCGACGCCATCGGGGAAGTCGCCGTGCGCAGCAAAACCGTGATGTCGCACTATCTCGAAGACCCGCAACTCACTGCGGAGACCATCGTGGATGGCTGGCTGATGACCGGCGACCTGGGCCGCATGGACGCCACCGGCCACCTTCAGCTCTTCGGTCGAAAGAAGAACATGATCGTCACCGCCGGCGGCAAGAACATTTATCCCGAAGACATCGAGAACGTCTTCGACGGCCTGGCGGTGAAGGAATACTGCATTTTTGCCGCTGATTATCTTTGGCCGCGCGGCAGCATGCTCAACGAGCAACTGGTCATCGTGCTGCGGCCGGAATCGGACCTTACCGACGCCGTCAAGAAGGATCTGGCCGAGCGCAACCGCCGCCTGCCTGACTTCAAGCGCATTCACGGCTACCTGCTCTGGGACCGCGATTTCCCGCGCACGGCCTCGCTCAAGATCAAGCGCAACCTACTGGCGGAAGAGATCCGCGCCCGGCTCCAGCGCGACTCCGCGGTGGTCCCGCTGTGAGCAAGAAGTTCCTTGCCCTGGTAAACCCCGCTGCCGGCGGCGGCCGCTGCGGCAAGCTCGCCGGTCCAGCGCTCGACGAACTGCGCAGAGCGGGCATCGAGATTGAAGCCGTCGAAACGCGCGCTCCCGGCGACGGCATCACGCATGTCCGCAAGGCCTGGGCCAGGGGCTTCCGGAAGTTTCTCGCGGTGGGTGGCGACGGGACATCGTACGAGGTCGTCAACGGACTCTTCCCGGCCGCTCAGGTCGAGGCCGTGCGGCCCACGCTGGCCTTCCTTCCGCTCGGAACAGGAAACTCCTTCCTGCGCGACTTTACCGACCGCGGCGCCGAGTATGCCCGGGCCGCGCTGCTCGAAAACCGCAGCCGCCCGTGCGATGTGCTGCGGCTCACGCATCGTGAGGGCGTGCTGCACTACATCAACCTGCTGAGTATGGGGTTCGCAGCCGACGTGGCCGCCGTCACCAACCGTCGCCTGAAGCCGCTGGGACCCCTGGCGTATTGGGCTGGCATTCTGATTTGCCTGGTGCGGCTCGACCGCCGCGTCTTTCCTCTGCGCGTGGATGGCGCACGGGAAGCCGACCGCCGCCGCTGTTTGTTCCTCAGCTTCAACAACAGCAAGTTCACCGGCGGAACGATGATGATCGCTCCCGACGCCCGCACCGACGACGGTCTGGTGGAGTTCGTCCGCTGGGGCCCCATCGGCCGCGTGGCGCTGCTTCGCAACCTGCATACGCTCTACGACGGTACTCATCTGAAACATCCGTTGGCCGAGCATTGCGGCGCTCGTCGCATCGAATTCGAACTCGATGCGCCCGTGGATGTAATGGTGGACGGTGAATCGCTTACGCTCCACTGCCAGACCCTGGAGGTTCTGCCCGGCGCATTGGAAGTCGTGGCTTAGTCTCTCGGCGCCCGCTGTCTGCGTTATATTGGAAGGTTACTTCTGCGGCCCGAGCGTCGCTGAGGCCGTGCTGCACGTTGCCTGTCACAGGAGTACCGCCATGACTCCCAAGACTTCTCTGGACAACGCCGAGCTGGAAGCCATCGAGATCCGCGAATGGCTGGATTCGCTGGACTACGTTCTCAGCAACGGCAATCCGCAGCGCGCCAGCCGCCTGCTGCAGCACCTGCAGGCGCACACCGAGCGCGCCGGGGTGAAGATCCCATTCAGCGCGACCACGCCCTATTGCAACACCATCCCGGTTGAGCAGCAGCCTCCCTACCCCGGCAGCCAGGAGACTGAGCGGCGCATCAAGAGCCTGGTGCGCTGGAACGCGCTGGCTATGGTGGTGCGGGCCAACCGAATCGAGGAAGGCATTGGCGGGCACATTTCCACCTACGCCTCCGCGGCCACGCTGTATGAAGTCGGCTTCAACCACTTCTTCCGCGGTTCCACCAAAGAGCGCGAAGGCGACATCATTTATTTCCAGGGACACGCCACTCCCGGCATCTACGCTCGCGCATTCCTCGAAGGCCGCCTGCCGGTGGAAAAGCTGGAGAACTTTCGCCGCGAACTCAAGCCCGGCGGTGGCCTTTCCTCGTACCCACATCCTTGGCTCATGCCCGACTTGTGGGAGTTCCCCAC
>JBOGLL010000204.1:0-5867 GCA_050746065.1 Terriglobales bacterium
ACTGGTCGAAAGCCCCGAGGACTGGCGCTGGAGCAGCTTCAATCACTACGCCACCGGTTGCGACGGAATCGTGGAGATTGAATCCGAGTGGACGGCACGGCGACAGGAACGTATGGGAATCACGCTACGTGTTGCAGACTACACGGGCGCCCACCCTATCGCGCCAAAAACCGGCGCGATAAGGGTGGGGCAGCAACGGAAAAAGGAGTTATGAACCGAAAGGATGGGCCAGCCCGCCACTTCGGTGCGGAGGAGCCATCCATGAGGGAGAACCTCTGATCCAGAACGGGTCCAAGAAGGGCTCCTCGCTCTCGCACCTGCCTTTGGAGCGATGGGGTCTTACGGATTTGAGACCGGTGGCCCTCCTGCTCGCCGTGCCTTTCAGCGCTAACGTGGTGAGGAAGGCGACCTAACCCACGCTTGTCGCTCCCGCTTTCGGAGCGACAGGGGGGGAGGATTTCAAACACGGGGCTAGTTAATGTCGAACTGCTCCTGGTGCAGGGCTGGGTCGCTCTTTACGATCACCGTCTTCGCGGTGAGTTCTTCGAGCTCGTTGAGCAGACGCGCGCCGTTGGCCTTGAGGTTCTTGGCCACCTCGGGATGCACTCGCAGCATCACCTCAGTCCCCTCGAGTTGCTTGGACATCTTGCGCATTTCCACGTAGATCTCGTTGCACACCGTTGCCACGGACTTGATGAGCCCGGTGCCCGTGCAATACGTGCAAGGCGTCCCTAGCGTGCGCTCCAGCGACTGCTTCACCCGCTTGCGGGTGATGGCCACCAGGCCGAAGTCGTTGAACTGGAGCACCTTGGTGGGCGCGCGGTCGCTGCGCAGGGCTTCTTCCAGGGCCTGCATCACTTTCTGACGATTGCGGCGCTCGTCCATGTCAATAAAGTCGATCACGATGATGCCGCCCAGGTCGCGCAACCGTATCTGCCGCACGATTTCCTGGATGGCTTCCACGTTCGTCTTGACGATGGTGTCTTCGAGGCGCGCAGTCTTGCCCACGTACTTGCCGGTGTTGATGTCCACCGCCACCAGCGCTTCCGTCTGGTTAATGACGATGTACCCGCCGCTTTTCAGCCACACTTTGGACTTCAGCGCCTTGTTGATCTCTTCCTGGATGTTGAACTGCTCGAAGAGCGGCGTTTCCTTGGTGTAGAGCTTCACCCGCTTGACCAGCGAGGGCTGGAAGCGGTTGATGAAGCGCAGCACGCGCTCGTATTCCGGTTCCGAGTCCACCCAGATGTGCGAGAAGGTCTGCGTCACCTGATCGCGCAGGATGCGCTCCACGAGGTTCAGGTCGTGATAGATGAGCACGGGAGCATTGCCCTCGGCCCGTTGACGGATCTCATTCCACAGGTTGATCAGGAAGCGGATGTCGGCGCGCAGTTCGTCTTCGCTGGTGCCGGCCGCGGCCGTGCGCACGATAAAACCGCCGTGTGCGCCGTTGCGCTCGCTGGCCAGAATGCGCTTCAGCCGTTGCCGCTCTTCGTCGCTGGCGATCTTGCGCGAAACGCCAATGTGGTCCACCGTGGGCATGTACACCAGATAGCGCCCGGGCAACGCGATATGGCTGGTGATGCGCGCGCCCTTCTTGCCGATGGGTTCCTTGGCGATCTGCACCAGGATTTCCTGCCCTTCCTTGAGCAGGTCGGTGATCAGCGGACGCGGTCCACGCTGGATGTTGCGACGGCCGTGCCCCCGGCCACGCTGCCCGCGTTGAGGCCCCCCCCGCCGGGCGGGGTCGAAGCCCGGCGTGGTCGCCCGTTGCTGGAATCCGGCCACGGCCGGAGCCGTGCGCAGTTCCGCGCTGGCCTCGCCACCTTCTCCCGCTGCGGCGCCTTCCCCGCCTTCGGCCGCCATTTCCGATTCTTCCAGGTCCTCGGCGCGGGCGTCCCCTTCCTCGCCCTCCTCGCCTTCGCCCTGCTCATCCTCCCGGCTCGCAAAACCCGGAGGCTCGGTCTCATAATTGCCCGTGGCCGCGCGCTCGATGAGCGAATCTTTGTGCGCTTCGCCGAACTCGGCCGCGCGATCCAGCGTTTCTTCTTCCAGTTCGTCGCCGCCGACTTCTTCCTCCTCAGCCGCCAGTCCGTAAAAATCGGTATCGTTCTCGTCGATCTCCTCTTCGTCGAGCAGTTCCTCAGAACCCGGCGCACGCAGGCCTTCCGGCAACACTTCCTGGGGACGCGCAACCGGCGCTTCCGCCGGTGAAGCAGAAGCCGCAGCCTGTTTCGCGCGCTGTTCGAAGATCTCCAGACTCTTGCGCAGTTCCTCCCGCGAGGGAAGCGCCGCCACAGCCGCAGCCGATGCTGGTTCCTCGGCCGGTGCGTTTGTGAAACCAGACGGCTCCTTCTTTTCCGGTTCCTCGCGCTCCTCGTCCCTCCAGTCGGACGTCCCTGCGTACCCGCCCACGATCTCCAGGGTCGCCTGGGTCGAGGCCGGAGGGGTAGTCTGCTGGGTCGGTTCCGCAGCTTCTGTTGCTTCAGCCGCCGCTGGCACTGGGGCGGCAAATGCTAACGCCGCTGAATCTGCGGAAGCGTGCGCATGGCTTTCCGCCATGCGGCGGTACTTGGAAATGGACTCGCCCGGAAGGATCATGGGTTCATACGCGGGCGCCCGCGGGGGCACGGGTCGCGAAACCGGCGGTGGAGGCGGATCAGCAGCCTGCTCCCTCGGAGCTTCGCTCGCGGTGGGCGCTGGCTGCGCCGATTGCGGTTGCGCTTGGCGCTCGAAGTCGCGTCCGCCGCGTCCGCGACGGCGACGACGCCCACGCCAGCGGCGTGAGCCACCGTCATCTGGCGGGCTGGCGCCTGCATGTGGAGCAGGAGAAGATGCCTGCGGCAGCGCTACTTCGCTGCCTGAAGCCGGTGTTCGCGCCTCCACCGAGGTGGAGGGGCGCTGCGAACCCTTGGCCACGTCTTCTTCCACGCGGGTGACAACTGCGTCGTACTCTTCCTGATCCTCGAAGAAATCGGAAACGTAAAGGAACGCGTCGCGCTCCAGGCCGATGTCCACGAATGCGGACTGCATACCCGGCAGCACTCGCGTTACGCGGCCTTTGTAGATGGATCCGGCAAGCGTGTACTCGTTCTCACGCTCAAAGTAGATTTCTGCTAACTGATCGTCCTCGACGATGGCCACCTTGGTTTCATGTGGGGTCGAGGAAACAAAAAGCTCTTTCGCCATGCTCACTCCGGTTCCGGTCCCGCCTTCTGCGGGACGCGGGAATCACCGGCCGTGGTTGAAGGGGTGGAACAGGACCAGGAGGGGCGCGGAGGGGGAATACTTCCGCCGGGCGGTAGCCGCCCCGCGGACTAGGTTCCTGAAAATGGTAGCCTTCAGAATCTTCGCACCTGTCGTGCCCGTCTGAGTTTGTGGCCACCCAGCCCGCTCATAGGCGGACGGGGCCGTTACCCACTCCAGCGGCACTTTGCGCTCGCTCAATCTTGTTCCGGCTCTCAGCCTGCTGGCCGGTGTTGCCCTGGTGTATCGTCAGGGCCTGCGAATCTTGATCTCTGAATCGTCCGTGGGGCTTCTGCCCCCTGCCAACCCTCGGGTTCGACTCACGGACGTCCCATCCCGCTTGTGCGGGACTCGACGACGTGAGTATACCTGACCGCAGAGGAGTTGGCACGAAAATACACATACATAAGGGTTGGCCTGCGGCGACCGCACCAGAAGGCCTTCAATTTGGAGAGCACTAGCGACTTGCCGCAGTGGGCTACGCAGGACTAGGATTTTAGGCCTGCTTTGCGTTCCATAAGGAGGGTATATGAGAACAAGGACGATCATACTGATTTTGACGCTATGTTTGGTCGCAACGGCAATATGCTTTGCCGCCGACGCGAATATGGGCACCTGGAAGCTGAACGAGGCGAAATCGAAATTCAGCCCAACTGCACCCAGGAATCACACGGTTATCTACGAAGCCGCAGGCGAGAACATCAAGGTCATCGTCCACGGCACCAGCAGCGACGGTAAAGCGATTTCCAACGAGTGGATAGGCAAGTTCGACGGCAAAGATTATCCGGTTACCGGGGATCCCAATTCCGACGCCCGCTCCTACACTCAGGTTGACCCCCGGACATTAGACTTCGCTGTCAAGAAGGACGGCAAGGTCACGGTTACCGGTCGCGTTGTGGTCGCGGCGGACGGCAAGAGTCGCACCGTCACCGCGACGGCAACCGATACGAACGGAAAAAAGATCACGAGCACCGCTGTGTACGACAAGCAGTAAGGGGTCTCGTATCCCTTCGCGATAGAATGCCCTTCCGCCGATTCTGAGCGGGAGGGCATTCCCTAGATCGCCAGGCGGCAGCACGCCACACCTCCCCCGCGCCTGCAAGGAGAGAATCTATGTGTCGTCCGCCCGGGAAATTGCTCGCGGTTGCTTTCACCCTGCTGTGCTGTCTTCCGGTTGTCCTTGCCGCCGATGTTGCCGTGGCCTCCAGCAAGGCCCACAACTGGCTCAAGTCCCAGATGGCTACCACCGGACTGGTGGACAGCTACAAGGACAAGGCCGACACCTGCCACACCTACGATCAGGCCGTGGCCATCGTTGCTTTCCTTGCACGCGGTGATGTCATCAACGCCCGGCGTGTGCTGGATGCACTCGCGCTGATGCAGAACGCCGACGGCTCCTGGAACAGCGCCTACCACTGCCAGACCCGCGCCTCGCTCGCGAGCACTCGCTACGTGGGCTCGAATGCCTGGGTGGTGGTGGCCATCGCGCATTATGAAAAGCGCACCGCCGACACCGTCACCTATCACATCATGGGCGAGCGCGCCGTCAACTGGTTGCGCCTGTTCCAGCAGGCCGACGGCGGCATCAACGGCGGCCTCGACGCCTCCGGAGTGGTTCTGCCCTGGGCCTCCACAGAACACAATCAGGACGCCTACCCCGGCTTGGTGCATTTCGCTTACCCCGGTGATGCCGGCGAGGTGAAGTCGTTCCTCGACAACGTGGTTTGGGAGCCCACCGCCCCGCGCTGGTGGCAGGGACGCAACGATCCCGCCGATCCGCTGGACGTCAACCCACTGGGCGTCAGCGCCCTGGGCGCAACCGGTACGCGCAACTATCAGCTCTCGCTCAACTACCCCATGACCCATCACCGCAGCACCCAGACCTGGGGTAACGGGCGCAATCGCGTTTCCGTGAACGGCTTCGACTTCAACAGCGACCACAACGACATCTGGCTGGAAGGCACAGCCCAGATGGCGAAGGCCTTCCGCATCGCCGGCCGCACCGCCGACGCCGACTTCTTCCTTCAGGAAATCATTAAGGTGCAGCAGGCCAGCGGCGGCGTTCCCTACTCAGTGAAAGGCACGAACAACGGCGACTTTGTGATGTCAAAGGCGGAGTCCGTCGCCGCAACCGGCTGGCTGATCTTGGCGATCGAGAACATCAATCCGTTGAAGCCGTAGCGCCGGCGTCTCGCCGGCTGTTGGGCGGGCATCCTGCCCCACTCGCCGAAGATCACGCAGGCCCAGCCGCCCCCGGGATCGTGTTCCGAATCTGGAACAAAAAGATGGTTTGTGCCAAACCCCGCCTCTTCGGCAGCACGCAACAGTTCCCATTCAGCAGCGTGCTCCAACCTTGCTCGTGAGCCGTCCGGACAATATGGTTCTTCAGGGCATTGCGAATGGCAATCGGAGTCCCCTGATCGAAGAGAACCTTCATTAGCGAGGGAGAGGGGCGGCTTCGAGGCTATGGTGCGGTGAATTCCAAGACCGACTTGACCTGGTCGCGCGTCAGGCCGTCATACAAGGCCGCTACCTGGTCGATGGTGAGGCCGTCCTCCAGGTTCTCAAAAACAGCCGCTACCGGAATACGAGTACCGCGAAAGACCCACGCCCCGCTGACC
>JBOGLL010000205.1:0-5769 GCA_050746065.1 Terriglobales bacterium
CCCGTGCCATGCGTTCCAGAAAATGCGCCACCAGCAGTGGGATGTCCTGCTTTCGTTCGCGCAGCGGAGGAATGCGCAGGTTCACCACGTTCAGCCGGAAATACAGGTCTCGGCGGAAGGATCCGTGTTGCACCGCCGCATCCAGGTCGCGGTTGGTGGCCGCCACGATGCGCACGCTGATGGGTACGCTGCGGTTCGAGCCCACCGGCCTGATCTCTTTCTCCTGCAGCGCGCGCAGCAGCTTGGCCTGCAAGTCCACGGGCAGTTCTCCGATTTCATCCAGGAATATGGTGCCGCCATCGGCGATTGCCAGCAGCCCTTCCTTGGAGCGCACCGCCCCAGTAAAGGCGCCGCGCACATAGCCGAACAGTTCGCTTTCCACCAGCGTCGGCACCAGGGCCCCGCAATCCACCGGGATAAAGGGCTTGTCGCGATAAGGGCCGGAAAAATGGATGGCCCGCGCCACTAGTTCCTTCCCCGTTCCGCTCTCGCCCTGGATGAGCACGGGATGCGCGCTGGAGGCCACCTTGCCGATGATGCGGTACAGTTTCTCCATCTCCGGCGACGTGCCCACCAGGCCGCCCACGCTGCGCCGGCTGCGTACCTTCTCGCGCAGCGCCCGGTTCTCCTCCGCCATGCGTAACTGCCGGGCCACCCGTTCCAGCAGTTGCTTCAGTTCCTGGAAGTGAAAGGGTTTGGTGACATAGTCGGACGCGCCCAGCTTCATGGCCTCTACCGCCGAGGCCACGCTGGCGAAACCTGTGATCACCACCACTTCCGTCTCCGGGCGCCGGCGCTTCATTTCCGCAAGGACATGCAGGCCGTTCGCTCCCCCCAGCTTCAGGTCGAGCAGCACCACGTCCACGTCCTCTTCCTCCGCCAGGCGGTAGGCGGTCGCAGGATCGCCGGCCACCAAGGCGCTGTAGCCCAGCGACTCGGCCACCTGGCGGCAGCCTTCGCGCACGGATGCATCGTCGTCCACAATCAGCAGTTGGATGGTTCGCTGGTGCACGGCTTCCCGGAGAGCCTCCCCAACCCGAATCGCGGGCATTGTACTTCTGCTTTTTACTGCGTCAGGCAGAGAGCTGCTTCTTGTTTCGGTTTGCACGTTTCAGCTCCTGTTCCACGAAATCCAGCAGTTGCCGATGAGTGAAGGGTTTGAGCAGGAGCCCCGGCCCCTCTTCCTGCTCCAGGCTGGCGCGGTCGGGATAGCCGGAAACCAGAAGCGCCCGCATCTCCGGACGCCGCTTGCGTAAACGCTCCGCCAGTTGTCGGCCGCTCATACCGGGAAGAATCAGATCGGAAAGCAGCAGGTCCAGCTTTTCGCTGCCGGCGGCCAGCAGCAGGGCCTGCTCCCCACTCTGCGCTTCGAGGACGCGATGGCCTCCGGCGCTGAGCGCCTCACACATGGAGCGGCGCACCCCTTCGTCGTCCTCCACTACCAGGATGGTCGCCGGCCTTTCGGAATCATGCGCCCGCACAGTTTCCTCGGCCTCGATGGTCTGGGCGGAGACCGCGGATGCGTCGTCGGCAGCCGGGAAGAAGATGCTCACCGTCGTGCCCTCCCCGGGCTGGCTCTCCAGTTCCACCATACCTCCGGCCGTCTCCACCAGACCCTGGACGATGCTCAGTCCGAGGCCCGTTCCCTGGCCGCGCTCTTTGGTAGTGAAAAAAGCCTGGAATGCGGCGCTGCGCGTGCCCGCATCCATTCCCGCGCCCGAGTCGCTCACCTCCAGCACCACGGGCAAATGCTGTCCGGGTTCGGCTCGATACCAGGTGCGCAGCCAGAAACGACCACCCTGGGGCATGGCATCGCGCGCGTTGGCCGCCAGGTTCATCAGGATGCGCTCCACCTGTGTGGCTTCCGCCTGGATCAGCGGCAACCCGGGCGCGCATTCCAGGTCGAGCGCGACGTTTTCCCCCACCAGCCTTTGCAGCAGGTCCCGGAGGTCTTCGAGCAACGCATTCAGGTCCAAGGGCCGCCCCGATTCCTGCGACGGCTGCGCGTAGGCCAGTAATTGGGAAACCAGTGCCGCCCCTCGCTGTCCCGCCCGGTAAATCTCGAGCAGCGTGCCGCGCGTCCGGCTGCGCGGGCCCACTTGCGTGAGCAATCGCCCGCAATGCAACAGCACCGCCGTGAGCACGTTGTTGAAGTCGTGATACACCGAGGCCGCCAGCCTCCCCAGCGCCTCCAGCCTCTGCACCTCCCCCATCTCGGCTTCTCCGGGCTTGGGCCCCGCTTCCACAAACGATTCCGAGTAAGTCATGCGCTGCTCGATTTCCCGCACCACCATGATTCGCAACTCCCGCTGGTCCAGCGAAAAACCGGCAACCGAGCACTCCAGCAGCAGCGGCTTGCTGTCCGCTTTTCCCAACTGGACCTGGTAGATGCCCGGCTCCAAGTCGCCAGCCCTTGACGGTAGTTCCCTTTCCTGCTGGGGAAGAAGTTCAGAGATCGTCTTTCCTTCCATCTCGATTCGCGTCAAACCCAGGATCCTCTCCAGCATGCGGTTGGCACGGACCACCACACCGCCTTCCATCACGGCCATTCCGTCAGCGGCCTCGTCGAACGCCGCCTGCAACACACTCGACTCAGGTCCGTATGGCGCCTGTGCCTCCCGATAGCCGGTTCCGGTGTGCAAACTGGTTCCCTCTTGGTTCCTGGCGAGATATGCATAGTCCTGAGTGCATGCCTTGTACCGTTTCGGGTCGAAAGCGTGTAAGACCTTCGTGTTCTGTGGTTTAGGAGATGGGCGGGCGTTACGAGGGAGGCACTTGGGCGCGCCACCAGTTCCAAATCGGAACAGCTTGCTCCAGCCATGGAAAGCAAGTGCTTGATTCAGATGGGGATGTTCCGGGCAGGCCCGAGGTTCCCAAAACGGGAAACAGGCCTATATCGGGCCCTCTCGTGAATCCCAACCTGAGGCTTACTCGCTCGAGCCCGCCACGCTGCTCAGCGTCTCGGCCCGCCGCGACGTGCTGCTCTCGCTGATCACGCCGTCGTAAGCCGTAGCCGCCAGCAGGCGCCCGTGGCCGAAGGCCAGCGAGCGCAGAGCCCACTCCGGTTTGGACAACCGGCGCCACTCCCCTCCCCGGTCGCGGCTCTCGAAAATGCCGTGGGCGACGCCGGCAGTGGCCAGCATGCGGTCGCGGGCCTCGTCGTAGTGGATGGAAGTCACGTCCAGTCCGGGCAGTCCGCCCAGCACGTGCGTCCAGGTGTGTCCCTGGTCGGAACTGCGGAAGCCGCCCTCGCGGGTCGCTACCCAGATCGTGGAATGGGCGTCCACTGCCAGGCCATAGATGTGTGTGAGGTATCGGGGCAGCGAGGCCGCCGTCCAGTGCTGCCCGCGGTCCTGCGAAACGAAGACTTCCTTGTGCGTGGCCGCAGCCAGCATTTCACCGCGCGCGCGCACCGTCACGAAGCTGCGCCCGCCCAGTTCGGCCGCGCGGCTCCAGGATTTCCCCCGGTTCTGACTGATCAGCACACCCTCCCGGGTGGCGGCAAACCAGCCCGCGGCAGCCGGCTCCACGTGGTTGATGCGCATGGCCAGCTTGGAAGGCTTGGGTAGCGGCGCGCGCTTTTTCGCGGCCTTGCCCTTGGCGGCCGGTGGAGGATTCGGCAGCAAGACATTAAGCGGCTTCCAACCGCCAGCCCCTTCCCAAAGGAAGATGCCGCTGTTGGTTCCCGCCACCAGTTCGCCGGTTTCAATCTGCTGCAGCGAGAACACATCGCGGCCACTCAGCCCGGAACTCATCTGGCTCCAGCTCTCACCGCCGTCACGCGAGTGGAACACGCCCCCGAATTCTTTGTCGTTGATCACACCCGCGTACAGGGTGGAGGGCGATCCGCGGTCCACCAGGGCGGCGACCACCTGCCGGTGCGTAAACCCGCGGTTGGCCTGCACAAACGATGCGCCGCCGTCGCGGCTCATCCACACACCGCCGCGATCCGTCGCCAGCAGCACGCGCTGCGGCGCGCGCGGATCGATCAGAATGTCGTTCACGATGTAATTCGACGCCGTCACCCGTCTCCAGATGGCGCCGGCATCCGTCGTCTTCCACAAACCTTCGGTGGTGCCGGCGTAAACCACGGCCGGGTTCTGCGGATCCTGCTTCAGCACACGCGTGCGCCGTGCCGACGCCGGGATTCCCTGGATCTTGCGGAACTGTTCGCCGCGGTCCAGGCTCTTGTAGATGCCGGAGCAGGCGCTGATGTACAGCGTGGAAGGCGCTTCGTGGTCCACGATGATGGAGAAGACGTCGGAGTCGTCGATCACGCCTTGCTTCATCTGACTCCAAGTCAGGCCGCCGTCTGCCGTCTTCCAGGGGAGATGCCAGGTGCCGGCGTAAATGATCCGCGCATCGCGGGGATCCACCGCCACCGACTCAATGTTGCGGATCTCGGAGTGATTGGGCGGTGAAATTCGCTGCCAGGTGTCGCCTCCGTCCATGGAGCGGAACACACCGTCCAGCGCGCCTACTACCATCACGCGCGAATCGCTCTCCGCCAGGGCCAGGGCGCGGATGGACTTGCCGCGCATGGCGGAGAGGATTTCCCAGTTCCGGCCTCCGTCACGGCTGCGGAACAGGTCGCCGCCTTCGCGCTCCACATCCCAGGCGGAAACATAGATGGTGCCCGGGCGGGCGGGATCGAAAACAATGTGGTCGAGCACGTAACGGTCGCCGACGCCCAGCTTGGCAAAGCGCTGCCAGCTTCCGCCACCGTTGATGGAGAGGTACATCTGCCCGGCGCTGGTGCCCAGAAAAATGCGCTCAGGATTGGCCGGATCGTAGGCCAGGCTGCGGACGTCGCCGCCCTCGGGGCCCAGCGGAATCCATTCGGCTGCGCTCATGGGCGCAGTCAGAATAGCCAGCAGAAGTGCGCACAGAGTGATATGCCTCAACACGTTATGACCGGCGTCGCGAATCTGGCGAATCATGATCTCCCATCCCCCGGGCAGTCTCGACTCAATCTGGCTGGTCGGAAGCTACAGACTGCCAGACCGCGCCGGCCCGGGCAAGTTACGGGAGTCTAAAAAGGCAATGGCCGGTCGGACATGCCGGCCGGCCATTGCCTGAACTGCTCCTTGGTTTCTTTCCGGACGCCTAGAACGTGGCTCCCGGAGGAACGATCCAGACCTCGACCCGCTGGCCGCCATCGCTTCCGGCCCGGGTCTCAATCCGGCTTGGATCAATGCCCTTCTCCTTCACCAGGTACTCCTTCGAGTTGTCCGCACGCTGCATGGCCACTTTGGCACTGCGGCGTTCGGTGGCATCGGCCTGGCCCACAATCACCGCGCGGGCGTCGGCGTCACGCTGCAAACGCAGCGCTACGTCGTCCAATGCCGCTTTGCAGGCGTTGTCCACGCGAGCCGGCTTTGCCGTGTTGACGAAGGCGCACTCGTTGATCTTCTCCGCCTGCGGTGGAGGCGGCGGCACCGTCACGTTCACGCGCGTGCTGGTGCTGTCCGACAAACCACGATCATCGGTGCAGGCGGTGTTGATGGTGACCGTTGACGCCGGCAATCCCGCCGTATCCAGTTGCGCCGTGGCGCCGCTGTCCGACAGACGGCCGCTGCTGGTGTTCCAGCTATAGCTCAGCGAACGGTTGTCCGGGCTGGTGCAGGTGCAGGAAATGGTGGATGGATCGCCCGACATGACGGTCGTCGGATTAGCCGAGCAGGAGATGCGCGGCGGATTCCTCGGCGGTTCCTTCACCGAGAAGCTGGCCGAGCAGGAAGCCGACAGCTTTCCGTCGCTCACCGACGA
>JBOGLL010000206.1:0-3428 GCA_050746065.1 Terriglobales bacterium
ACTCCCAGGCGGGCGCAGGCCAGCATGGCGACTGCGGCCTCGGGAATCATGGGCAGATAAATGATGGCCCGGCTGCCCGGCTTGAGC
Source organism: Terriglobales bacterium (assembly GCA_050746065.1). Lineage (GTDB taxonomy): Bacteria > Acidobacteriota > Terriglobia > Terriglobales > Acidobacteriaceae > CAZXVY01. The sequence goes on from JBOGLL010000206.1 coordinate 88, forward strand.
CCGAGCTTCTTCAGCGCGTTGGCGAACTTGGCGACTTTGCGGTGCAGTTCCTGGTAGGTGAGGATGCGCTGCTCGAAGTTTTCCCCTTCCCAGATGATGGCCGCCTGGTTGCGCCGCCGGGTGGTGAGATGGCGGTCCAGGCAGTTGTAGGCGACGTTGGTGCGGCCTCCTACAAACCATCTAGCGAAGGGCGGGTTCGACCAGTCGAGCACCTTGGTCCAGGGGGCGAACCAGTGCAGGTCGCCGGCCCGTTCAGCCCAGAACTTTTCCGGGTCGCGCGCGGCTTCGTCGTACAAGCGTTGATACTCCTCCATGGAGCGTATGGAGGCTTTATCGCGGAAGTGCTGCGGAGGTTGGAAGGTTTCCTGCTGATCCATCAGGGTCCCCGGGAATCCAGCATTGTACCGGAGAGCCCGCATATGTGGATGGCAGCCCGGTCCCGCCCGTGCGGGACCGGGGCCACACAATCAGCCCTGCAGGTGCGCCTCGAGGAACCACAGGTCCTTGTCGGCAGCGCGGGAGATTTCCGTGAACACGTCGGCGGTAGACTTGTCGCCCAGGCGGTCGCTGGCATCAATGGCGGCGCGCACGTCGGTGGCCAGCTGCGCCAGGCGCGAGGCCAATGCGTGCACGTGGTCGGTGCCGGTGGTGGCGTCGAAGTCGTATTCCGCGAGCGAAGTCGAGGACGCTACCTGGCGCGCGGTGCCGTTGGCCGTGCCGCCCAGCACAGTGACGCGCTCCGCGATCAGGTCGCTGTGAGCTTCCAGGCCGGTAGCGATCTGGTCGAAAAGTTCGTGGAGCTGCTGGAACTGTGGGCCTTTGACGTTCCAGTGGGCGTGCTTGGTCTGGGTCTTCAGATCGATCGTGTCCGCCAGACGGGCGTTGAGCAGTGCGATGAGTTCGGCGCGCTGTTTTTCGGGAATATCAATGCTGGTCTTGAAAGTGCGGGTGGCTGTACGAGCCGGTTTTGCGAGAGCGATAGCCATGGTGACCTCCTTCGAGATTGGATGATAGGCCGGTGTCGCAGGGTGCAGCAAGTGACGCCGGTCACGCGGCGCTGTGCCCGCCTATGGCGATGACAAGGCCAGAGTCTCTGCCAGTACTCGGGTGAGCTCGGCCGGGTTCGTAACAGGCGGACGGCAGACGAACCCCGAGCAAACGACGGCCGCGGTCTTGCCCTGGTTCACGCCCGGAAGATTGGGCAGCGTTTCAGCGAGTGCCGGAGGCAGGTTCTGCGGCGCGAGTTCGCTGTCGGTGAAATGCAGCACTTCCTTGTTCAGAGCAAAAGGAGCGAGCGCGGCGCGATGGAGTGCTTGGGCAGTGGCATCGTTGCCGATGACCACGATTTGCACGGGCGCGCTCGCGAACCAGACTCCTGCGATGCCGTAGGTCCCGGCGAACATACCGAACTGCGGAGCCAGGCCGGCGAAAACTTCCAGCGTGTCCTCGGCCTTTTCTTTGTAGCCGGCGTGGTTGGTATAGCCGTAGAGGCGCAGCAGCGCGATGGCGGCGGCGGAGTTGCCTGCGGGCGTAGGCGCATCCTGGAAAGGCTTGCGGCGCGCGGCCAGCGCACCCAAAGATTCCGGTGATGTGGAGGCGGATGATTCGGAGTCGAAGAAGCCGCCGGAAACGGCATCGTAGAAGCGCATGATCATGGCGTCGGCGATATTGCGCGCGAAGTTGAAGTAGCTGAGGTCGGCGGTGGCCTGATAGGCGTCGAGGCAGGCGAGGACGGTGAAGGCGTAGTCGTCGAGCATGCCGGGAACGTCGCGATGGGAGGCGGCGGGATCCGAATAGGCGATCACATGGCGCAATCCGCGTTCGTGTCCCCAGGCTTCTGCCAAAATGCGGTCCAGCGAGCGTAGGGCGAAGCGGCGGGCCTCGGGCAGGTCGAGGACCTGAGCGGCTTCGAGATACGCGGAAATGCAAAGCGCGTTCCAGCTCACGTAGACGGTCTTGTCCACATAAGGGGTGGGCCGCGCAAGGCGCGCGGCATACATCTTCTTTTTCGCGGAATCGAGCAGTGCTTGAACGCGCTCCGCTGAGGCACCTTTGCGCACAGCGATCTCCTCCACGGAGGCGCGCACAAAGAGCACGTTCTTGGCGGGATTGTGGTGCATCTCGCCGACTTCGCCGATGTCGTAATGGTAGGCAGCGACTTCGGCCTCGTCCTCGGTGAGCGCGGCGCGGGCTTCCTCCAGCGTCCAGGTGAAGTAGTCACCGTCATCGTCGAGCGAGAAGTCGGCGTCCTGCGAGGCGTAGAAGCCGCCATGCTCGCGATCGCTCAGCCATTCATCCATCCAGCGGATGATGTCGCGCGCGACCGCAGCGAATAACGTCACGCCTGTTGCCTGGTAGCCGTGCACGTAGTTCTTGAGCAGCTCGGAGTTGTCGTAGGACATCTTTTCGAAATGGGGCACGATCCATTTCTCGTCCACCGAGTAGCGATGGAAGCCGCCGGCGAGCTGGTCGTAAACGCCCCCACGCGCCATCTTCTCCAGCGTGGTTTCGATGACCGTGCGCAGAGAACTTTCGCCGGTGCGCGCGAAGCGGTCGAGAATGAGGTCGAGGGCGGCAGAATGGGGGAACTTGGGCGATGTGCCGAAGCCGCCGTTGCGCAGATCGAACATGCGCACGGCCGAGTCCACGATGGCAGCAACGAGCCGCGGGGAAAAGTCAGCCGAGCGCCCGGCAAAGGATTCGGCCTGAGAAATCGCCGTCATCACGCTGGCGGCCGACTGCACAACGTCGTCGCGCTTCTCGCGGTAGGCATTGGCAATGGACTCGAGCACGCGCCGGAAGCCGGGTCGTCCGTAATGATCGTCGGGCGGGAAGTAGGTGCCGCCGTAAAAGGGGCGGCCGTCGGGCGTGAGGAAAGCCGTGAGCGGCCATCCTCCCTGTCCGCTGATGGCGGAGACCGCAGCCTGGTAACGGCTGTCAATGTCGGGACGCTCGTCGCGGTCCACCTTCACAGCGATGAATTCGCGGTTCACGATCTCGGCGATGGCCGGGCTTTCGTAGGACTCGCGATCCATCACATGACACCAGTGGCACCACACCGCGCCGATGTCGAGCAGGATGGGCTTGTTCTCACGCTTCGCCGCGGCGAAGGCCTCCAGTCCCCATTCGTACCAGCGAATAGGCTGGTGCATGGCGGAGCGAAGGTAGGCGGAAGCGGCGTCGGCCAAGGCGTTCTTCGTTGTAGTGGACATGAACTTTCAGTGTACAGCGCGCAAGAGGGCTTCACCACTGAGGCACGGAGGACGAGCAATAAGCAATAGGCAATAAGCAATAAGCGAGAAGGTAGCTAGCCGAGGAGTTTACGCGCGAGTGAGCAGTAC
>JBOGLL010000207.1:0-5856 GCA_050746065.1 Terriglobales bacterium
GCCGGCTGCGGCCAGATCGACCACCGTGGTCCATCCTCCGGAAATGGCTTGGAGGATCGTGGCCAGCGCCACCAGCGTTCCCCCGAGGTAGACGAAGAGCTGCACTACGTCCGTCCAGATGACCGCCGCGAGCCCGCCCTCGAACGTATAGATCACCGTTAGGATGGTGATGATGGCCACGGACGCTACTTCGCCCGTGCCCACCGCGATCATCACCACGATGGCCACCGACCACACGCGCACGCCATCCGCCGCGGCGCGCGTCAGCAGGAACATGGCCGCGGTCACCGAGCGTAGGCGCGGTCCGAAGCGGCGCTCGATGAGTTCATAGGCAGTGAACAGCTCGCCGCGGAAGTATTGCGGCAGGATCACCAGGCTGATGAGCACGCGTCCCACGCAGTATCCCAGCGCCACCTGCAGGAAGCCGAGGTTGGTATCGTAGGCGAGGCCGGGAATGGAGATGATGGTGAGCGTGGAGGTTTCCGTGGCAACGATGGACAGGCAGTTGGCCCAGGTAGGCACGCCGCGGCCCGCGAGGAAGTAGTCCTGAAGAGTTCGTTGCGACTTGCGGAAACGGACGCCGAACAGTGTGATGCCTGCCAGATAGACCGCGATGATCATCAGATCCAGCGGGCGCAGGGCCATCGGTGAACGGTCGCGCCCTATTATGAATCATCTGAGGCAATTCCACCGGGAAAAGTATGCGGCCCCACAGCGCAGGGATATGGTAGAAATACGCCCATGGCCCTCTATCTGGGCATCGACGGCGGCGGAACCAAGACCGAGTGCGCCGTGGGCGACGATGCCGCCATTCTGGGCCGCAGCAAGACGGGTGGCAGCAAGGTGCAGCGCGTGGGCGAAGAGCGCGCCTGCGAGTCGCTGCACGAGGCCATCGTGCAGTCCTGCCAGCAGGCGCGCCGCGACCCCGGAGCGATCACCCATGCCTGCGTCGGAATTGCTGGCGCTTCCAACCCTCAGGTTCGTGACACGGTCCGCCGCATCGTCGCCGAGATCGTGCCCGGCCAGATCGATGTTGTGGGAGACATGATTGTGGGTTTCGAGGCTGCGTTTCCTGAGACCTCTGGGTTGATCGTGCTGGCGGGAACCGGCTCCATCGTCTTCGGCCGCAACGAGCGCGGCGAAACGGCGCGCGCCGGAGGCTGGGGTTCGGCCGTCTCCGACGAAGGCTCGGGCGACTGGATCGGGCGCGCGGGCGTGGCCGCGGCGCTGCGCGCCTACGACTCCGGGCAGAGCAATGCCCTCATCGGCGGCATCATGAACGCATGGCACGTGGCCACCCGCGAAGATGTGGCGCGGGTGGCCAATGCCAGCCCGCCACCGGATTTCGCCGCTCTATTTCCTCTGGTGCTCTCTTCCGCCGACCGCGGCGACGGCATGGCGCGCGACATCCTGATGCGCGCCGGCACCGAACTGGCCACGCTCTCCAAAGTAGTGATGCGGCGGCTGTGGCCGGGGCCGCATCCTATCCGCGTGCGCATTTCCGGCGGCGTGTTCAGCAATTCGTTTTGCGTGCAGCAGGTGTTTGAAAATTCGGTGCGCGCCGAGCGCCCGCAGTGCACGGTGAGCTTTGGGCAGGCGGATGGCGCTGCCGGTGCGCTGGTGTGCGCCCGGCGCGCTGCCCAGGCGCATGCCGAAGAGGCGGTCGCAGTGCCGCATCGCACGCCATGAAACCCGAGCCCACTCCTGAGCCGGTGGGGCGTGAAGGTCACGCGGACGACGGGCGCATCGAACTTCTGATCCACCATCCTGCGGAAGCAGTGCAGCGGCGCGTGGCCGCAGATCCGCGCCTTACCGAGGATCTTGCCCTGGCACTCCTGGCGCGCCGCGATTTGGCGCGCGCGGCCATCGAAGACCTGACCAAGAACGCAACGGCGATGAAGAGCCGGCCGGTGATCAACGCCCTGGTGCGCCATCCGCGCGCGCCCCGGCATGTGTCCATCCCCATCGTGGGCCATCTGTACACCTTCGAACTCATGCACCTCGCGCTCACACCGGGCGCTCCCGCCGACGTCAAGATGGCGGCGGAAGAGGCACTGGTCATGCGCCTCGATACCATCGCTTCAGGAGAGCGTTTGTCGCTGGCCAAACAGTCTTCCGGACGCGTGGCCGCGGCGCTGCTGGTGGACGAAGAAACCCGCGTGATCATCGCTGCGCTCGACAATCCGCAGATGACCGAGGCCTGGATCGTCAAAACGCTGCGCAGCGAAAAGGCCCCGCAGACGCTCGTCGAACTGGTGTGCCGGCACCGCAAGTGGTCGGTGCGTGAGGAAGTGCGGCTGGCGCTGCTGCGCAACGTCAACACTCCGCTGGGACGCATCCTGCAGATCGCCCAGTCGCTGCCCACCTCCGCCCTGCGCGACGCGCTGCGCGACGCTCCTCTGAAGGCCAGCGTGAAGATGTATCTGTTCAAGGAGCTGGAAGCGCGCACCGGGAAGACGCGAGAAACGAGAAACGAGAAACCAGGAACCGTTCTTTAGAACCTCATCAAATCCCGCCCCACCACAATCCTTCCCTTGAAGTGCTTGGCGGCCCGCTCGCGGAACTTGTCCTCATCCTTGCCCGGAACCAGATGGGTCAGCACCAGCAGCTTCACGCCTGCGCGCTGGCCGATCTGGCCGGCCTCTTCGGGAGTGGTGTGATAGCTCTTGAGGCGGCTGGCCACGTCGGGCTTGTCTACCGTGTCGAGGTACTCCGGCATGATGGCTTCATGCACCAGGACATCGGCGCCCTGGGCGTAACGGACCAGATTGTCACTCGGCCGGGTGTCGCCCGAGATCACAATGCTCCTGCCGTCGGCGTCGAAACGGTAGCCGAAGGCTGGCTCCACCGGCTTGTGGTCCACCGCGAAGGCCGTCACTTTGACTTCTGCGTCCTGATAGACCACGCCTTCGCGGACGATGTGCGTGTTGATGGTGACGCCCGCGCCCGGATGCTTCTCCATCAGGTCACGACGGATGTGAATATCGGCCTCGAAGAACTTGAGCATGGCATCGGCCAGTTTTTTCGTCCCTTTCGGCCCGTAGAGCTCGAAGGGCGTGTAACGCCCGAACTGCCAGGAAGTGCTGAACAGATCAGGAAGGCCCGCGGTGTGGTCGGAGTGCAGGTGCGTGAGGAACACCGCCTGCACCGACTTCAAGGGAAGCTCGGCCGCCGCCAGGCGCAGCACCACGCCGCGTCCAGCGTCCACGACGAAGACCTTCTCACCGACCACGACTGCCGTTGCCGGCCCGGCCCGCTCAGGATCAGGCCGCGGAAATCCCGTGCCCAGCAGGACCACCTGCATCGTGGGCCTCGACTCTTCCGTGCGCGCAGGAAGCGCGAAAGCAAGCAGTGCTGCCAGCAGCAGGGCGAGAGCAGGCTCACGAATGCCTTTCCTCTGCGCCTCTGTGTCTCTGTGGCGTTTCATTTCCTGAAGTGCTCCAAAATCGCCTGCGCCTGCCGCGGATTCACCACCGCGGCGAGCGACGCCGCGTCGGCGTCCTTCACGGCCCGGACGCTGCCGAAGTGCTCCACCAGTCGTCGCCGCGTCTGGACGCCGATGCCGGGGATTTCCAGCAGTTCTGAGCCGCGGTCGCGCATCTGGCGGCGTTTGCGATGGAAGGTGACGGCGAAGCGGTGCGACTCATCGCGGATGCTCTGCACCAGATGTAGTACTGGCGAGTGGCGGTCGAGCACGATGGGCTCCTGCTCCTGCCCGTAGACGTAAATGATCTCCTCGCGTTTGGCGATGGAAGCCAGCGGCTGGTTGATGATCTCCAGTGCCTCCAGGGCCTGGGCGGCGGCGTGCAATTGCCCGATGCCGCCGTCGATCAGCACCAGGCTGGGTAGTTTGCGCTTTTCGTCGCGCAGGCGCTGGTAGCGACGGGTCACCACCTCGCGCATGGCGGCGAAATCGTCCACGCCGGAGACGGTGGAGATGATGAACTTGCGATACTCGGACTTGTTCAGCTTCCCGTTCTCCCACACCACCATGGAGGCCACGGTTTCCGCGCCCTGGATGTGGGAGATATCGAAGCACTCGATGCGCGCGGGCGGTTCAGGCAGCGTAAGAGCCTCTTGCAGGGCCTCGGAAATGGCGCGGGCAGTGGGCTTCATCACGCGGAAGCGCTGCTCGAACGATTGCCGGGCGTTGCGCGCCACCAGATCAACCAGCGAACGCTTGCCGCCGCGCTGCGGGACCAGGATCTCGACCTTGCCACCGCGTTTCTCGCCCAGTATTTCCTCGAGCAGTTCGCGGTCGTCGAAATCCACGGGCACATGGATGCTGCGTGGCACGTACTGCTGGTCGAGGTAGAGCTGCTTGAGCAGGGCGGAGAAGAACTCTCCCGGATGGAAGGGAGCATCCTCGTCTTGCTGCGGCAGCTCCTCCCAGAAGAAATCGCGGCGGTCGAGGACGCGGCCGCCGCGCATGTGGAACAGGTTCACGGCCAGCATCTGGTTCTCATAATGGAAGCCGAAGACATCGGCATCGTCGCCCTCGACCGCGGCCATGCGCTGCTTCTCCTGCATCTGCTCGACGGTGGAGATCAGGTCGCGGAAGCGCGCCGCGCGCTCGTATTGCTGGTCGGCAGAGGCTTGCTGCATGCGCTCGCGCAGCGAATGCACCAGGTCGGTCTGCCGGCCTTCCAGAAACAAGCGCACGTCGCGCGCCGCTTCCTGATAGATCTCCGGCGTGGTCAGGCTCTTCACGCAGGGTCCCAGGCAGCGCTTGATGTAGTACTGCAGGCAGGGACGGGGATGGTAGCGCGTCAGGTCCACCGTGCACGAAGGCACGCGGAAGCGCCGGTGCACCAGGTCCACCAGCCGGTGGGCCAGGTTGGCAGGAAAGTAGGGACCGAAGTAGAGGCTGCCGTCCTTCTTCAGCCGCCGGGTCACGTAGACGCGCGGGAAACGCTCGCCGGCCGTGAGCTTGATGTAGGGATAGGTCTTGTCATCGCGTAACAGGATGTTGAAGCGCGGCTTCTTCTGCTTGATGAGGTTGTTCTCCAGCGCCAGCGCTTCCTTCTCGTTGTCCACGACGATGTAATCGAGGTCCACGGCCTCGCGCAGCAGCGAGCCGGTCTTGGCATCGGCTGAGGCGCCTTCGACGAAGTACGTCCGCACCCGCGCCCGCAGGTTGTTGGCCTTGCCGATGTAGATCACCTCGCCCTCGGCGTTCTTGTACAGATACACTCCGGCGGCAGGCGGCAGGGTGCGGATTTTCTGCTGCAGGTCCATCGGCGGGACATCAGGAATTCTACTAGCGCTGGGGTATCAGGACCTGAGGTTGAGCTTGTCATCCCGAGCCGAGCCCGCCGCGGCGGACGCAGTCGAGGGATCTAGGGTTTACGCAACTGGTCTTAAGAATCGCTTTCGGAGGGGCACGGCTTCAGCCGTGCCGTTCAAGGCCATTGGATGAAGGGGCTTCAGCCCCTGAGGGGGCCTTGCAGGACAGAGATAGGATTTTTGAAGCCACTCTTGTCCGCGCCTTCCTTTCGTGGAAGCCTTCGTGTCCTTAGTGGTGTGCTTTTCAATGGTAGTGTTCCCGGAGCAACTTACACGCGTCCCGCGGCATCGCAACTAAGCTAGAATGACAGAAGCGATGCCCCGCGTTCTGATTCTGGCGGTCATGCTGGCCGCCGGGCTTCCGGCGGTGGCGCAGACCCCTGCGCCCGACCCGCCTCCTTCCTCAGCCAGCAGCACCAACACCGAGCAAAAACCGGCAGAGGCCCAGGCGCCTCCTGAAGAAAATTCCCAGGCCGGGCAGCCGGCCACCGATCCCAGCGCGCCCAGTGAGGCGAAAAAAGAAGAAGAGAAGAAGAAGAAAGGCGCCTTGGGCCGGCTGAAGGACCATGT
>JBOGLL010000208.1:0-4229 GCA_050746065.1 Terriglobales bacterium
GCTTTCATGCGCGCGGCTCGCCTGAAGAGTAAGCTGGCCATGAAAAAACTCATCACCCCCGAAATGGCCGCCGACCTCGACGGCCCCCAGGGCGCGGAGATTATCAACATGCTTGCCGCGATGACTGAGCCCGGGGAGAAAGTGGTGGCCGTGTATCAGACCGGCGACATCGCCGATGTGGTTACCCTGGCCAAGAGCAAGGCGGGGAAGTCCTCCAGCAAGAAACGGCTAAGGCTCATCAACGGCGAGTGGAAGTTGAGCCGGGAATAAGGAAATGTCTGATGTTGGATGTTGGATGTGCGATGTGTCAAGCTGAGATCGTAGTTCACACATCACACATCGCACATCACACCTCGCCCATCAATTTGACTCTCCCCCAGCGGCTGGGCTAGCCTCGATGTCTTGCCGCCGCATTTACTCGTCTTGTGTGGCGGACTCGTGCCCCATGCCATCCCAGCGTAAGTCATTGATTCTGCTGCTGGTTGTAGCCCTTGTCTTGGCTAGCCACACGCCGCTTTACGGGGCTGGCGCGCGGCCCGCCCACGCCCCCAAGGCCATGGTGGCCAGCGTGCACGAGCTGGCTTCGCAGGCCGGTGTGGACATGATGCGCGCCGGCGGCAACGCCGTGGACGCCGCCGTGGCCACTGGGTTTGCGCTGGCGGTGGTTCATCCTCAGGCGGGCAACATCGGCGGCGGTGGCCTTCTGCTGCTTCGTTTCGCCGATGGACGCGTGCACTTTCTCGACTTCCGTGAAAAAGCCCCGGCTGCGGCTGCGCGCGACATGTATCTCGACGCCCAGGGCAACGTGATCGAGAAGTCCAGCGAGATCGGCTATCGCGCCATTGCTGTGCCGGGATCGGTGGCCGGGCTGGCGTATGCGCAGAAGAAATGGGGCAAGCTTCCGCTCCGCCGCGTAATGGCGCCGGCCATTCGCCTGGCGCGTGAAGGATTCGCGCTCGCCTACGAAGACGCGGAAGACCTTCGCGACAAGGACCTCGAGAAGTTCCCCGCCTCGCGCCGCATCTTCCAGCGCGACGGCAATTACTACCAACCGGGAGAGATTTTCCGCCAGCCCGAGCTGGCACGCACACTGGAGCGCATCGCGAGGAATCCTTCGGGTTTCTATCGCGGGGCGATGGCCCGCGAACTCGCAGCCTCCATGCAGAAGGGTGGCGGGCTAATCACGGAAGCCGACCTCGCCGCCTACGAAGTCAAGGAGCGCGAGCCGGTTCGCGGCGCCTATCGCGGATACGAGATCATCAGCGCGCCTCCGCCGTCGTCGGGCGGCATCGCGCTCATCGAAGCGCTGAACATCCTCGAGGGTTATGACCTGGCGAAGCTCGGCAACGGGTCTGCGGATTCCATCCACCTGACCGCCGAAGCCTTTCGTCGCGCGTTCTTCGATCGCGCGCAGTTTCTTGGCGACCCCGACTTCGCGCAGATTCCCGTGGCGCAACTCATTGACAAGCGCTACGCCGACGCCTGGCGCCAGGAACTCGATCCGCAGCACGCCACCATCAGCGCCGATCTCCGCCGTCCCGCGGGAGTTTTCAACGAACTCGACCGCACGGCTGCGGTGCAGCCGGTGGCGGTCGTTGAGTCTGCTCACACCACGCATTACTCGGTGGTCGACGCCGCCGGCAACGCTGTCTCCGTCACCACCACGCTGAACGACAGTCTGGGCTCGCGCGTCACCGCGGATGGCCTGGGCTTCCTGATGAACAACGAAATGGACGACTTCGCCGTCAAGCCCGGCGTGCCCAACCTGTACGGCCTGATCCAGGGCCCGGCCAACGCGGTGGGCCCTAACAAGCGCCCGCTTTCCTCCATGACGCCCACCTTCGTTCTGAAGGATGGCAAGCTTCTGCTGGTTCTGGGCTCACCCGGCGGCCCGCGCATCATCACCACCGTAGCCAACATTCTGATGGGCGTGATTGACTACGGTCTCGACATTCAGGAAGCGGTAAATGCGCCGCGTTTCCATCATCAGTGGCTCCCCGACTGGATCTACCTGGAACGCACGGGATTCTCTCCCGACACGCGTCGCGCCCTGGCCGAACGCGGCCACCAGTTCAACCCCAGCGACCCGGTGTATCCCTCGGGCTACTGGAGCGACGGTCAGTGCATCGCCATCGATCCGAAAACCGGCGAGCGGTTGGGCGCCAGCGATCTGCGCAACAACGGGAAGGCGGTGGGCTACTGACATGCGTAAAGCCATGTCCACCTACGTGTATGTGAAGGAGCGCCTGCATCCCGGCCTGCTGCAGGGACTGGCCGACGCCGGCGCCGAAGCCATTGAGATCTTCGGCGCGCGCGGCCACTTCGACTACACCAACCGCACGCACGTGCGCGAGATCGCCAGATGGTTCAAGGATTCCGGCATCGCATTCCATTCCATGCACTCGCCCATGTTCAGCGACTACGACTGGGGACGCGGCGGCGCGCCGCCCATCAACGTGGCCGACACCGAGAAGAAACGCCTCATCGAGGCCATGGACGAGATCAAGCGCGCCCTGGAAGTCGCCGAGCAGGCGCCCTTCCGCTTTCTGGTGCAGCACCTGGGCGTGGGCGGTGAGTCGTTCGACGAGCGCAAGGTGGAGGCGGGTTTGACCGCCATCGAGCACCTGCACGCCTTTGCGCGGCCGCTGGGCGTGACGCTGCTGCTGGAGAACATCCCCAACGAACTTTCCACGCCCTCTCGCCTGCTGGAGTTTTTGCACGCCAGCCACCTTGACGACGTAGGCATCTGCTTTGACACCGGCCACGCCCACATCATGGGCGGCGTGGAGGCGGACTTCGAGTTGCTCAAGGCACGCATCCGCTCTACTCATGTCCACGACAACCATCAGGATCGCGACGCCCACCTGTGGCCGGGCGAAGGTACCATCGACTGGAAACAAACCCTGGCTCTGCTGGGCGCGGCGCCGCACGTCCCGCCCGTCCTGATGGAGATTGACGGCGACGGCCGCCCCAACATCCTGCAGGGCATGGTGGCCGCGTTCGATCGCCTGGAATCCGCCGCGCGCGCCGCGCAGGAGGCAGGAAAGCACTAGATGGGTGGAGCAGGGCTTGGTAGGTCGGGTCTTCAGGCCCGACTCGCGCAAGCAACCCTGCGGAAGGGCTATGAGTCAGAGCGGGCCTTTAGGCCCTGAGGTCAGCATGGAAGCTCCCGTCACCAGCATCGTGCAGATCGGACGTCACGAAGGCGAAACCGTCACCGTGCGCGGATGGCTCTATAACCTGCGCGAGAGCGGCAAACTCCTGTTTCCCATCTTCCGCGACGGCTCCGGCGTGGTTCAGGGCGTGGTCGCAAAGGGCGCCGTGCCGCCCGAACTTTTCGAGAAGGTGAAAGGGCTTACCCAAGAGTCGAGCGTGATCGTGCGCGGCAACGTGCGCGCGGATAAGCGCGCCCCCGGCGGCTACGAACTCGATGTGAGCGACGTCGACGTGGTGCAGCGTGTCCCCGAGGACGACCCCTATCCCATTTCCCTCAAGGAGCACGGCGTCGAGTTCCTTATGGACCACCGCCATCTCTGGGTGCGCACGCCGCGGCAGACTTCGATCCTTCGTCTGCGCGCGGAGATCATCAAGGCGGCGCGCGATTATTTCGACGAGCGCGACTTCGTGCTCACCGATCCTCCCATCCTCACGCCCGCCGCCTGCGAAGGCACCAGCACGCTCTTCCCCGTGGACTACTTCGACCAGCAGGCCTTCCTCACCCAGTCCGGGCAGCTCTACATCGAAGCCACGGCCATGGCGTTGGGTAAGGTGTACTCGTTCGGACCTACGTTTCGCGCGGAAAAGTCGAAGACGCGACGCCATCTCACCGAATTCTGGATGGTGGAGCCCGAGGTGGCCTACGCCCAGCTCGACGATCTGATGGAACTGGCGGAAAACTTCGTCGCCTTCATCGTCAAGCGCTGCCTGGACCGCCGCCGCGCCGACCTGGACACCCTGGGACGCGACGTGAGCAAGCTGGAGAAAATCACCGTACCGTTCCCGCGCATCACCTACGATGAAGCGGTGAAGCTGTTGCAGGAAGGACATGCCCAGGGCGCGCTGGAATCGCGCTTCGAATATGGCGGCGACCTCGGGTCGCCCGATGAGACCTATCTCTCCAACCTGTTCGAGAAGCCGGTGATGGTGCACCGCTATCCGGCGAAAGTGAAGGCGTTCTACATGGAGCCCGACCGGGATCGTCCGGACCTTGCGCTGTGCGTGGATGTGCT
>JBOGLL010000209.1:0-4567 GCA_050746065.1 Terriglobales bacterium
CTTCTGCCCTGCAACGCCTGGTGGCCAATGCCTCGGCGTGCGCGCGCACCTCCGACGCGCTGCTGGTTTCCGACTACGGCTACGGGGCGGCCACCCCGGAGATCCTGGAAGCAGTGCGCGCCGGCACGCGCGTCAACAGCATCCCCATCACCCTGGATTCGCGTTATCGCATGCTGGAGTACGCGGGCGTGACGGCGGCGACGCCCAACGAGCCGGAAGTCGAGGCTGCGCTGCGGGTGCGCATCGGCAACGACCAGCAGCGACTGCACGCTGCGGGGCGGGCGTTGCTCAAGCGTATGAAGCTGGAGCAACTGGTGATCACGCGCGGGCGTGACGGCATGGCGGTTTTCGCGCAGGGAAGCGCGCCGGTGGAGATCCCGATCTTCGGGTCCGATCAGGTCGCGGACGTAACCGGCGCCGGCGACACCGTGATCGCTACCTTCACCGCGGCGCTCGCGGCCGGAGCCGAGCCCGAGGATGCAGCGCGGCTGGCGAACTATGCCGCCGGCGTGGTGGTGATGAAGCGCGGCACAGCCACGGTGTCGCGACCGGAGTTGCGTGCCGTCATCGAGCAGGACTTTAAGGGCCAGGCATGAAGGGCGGCGACGCGAGTCCAGGCAAGCTGGTAGACCGCGCCGCGCTGCTCGCGCGTGTGGCTGAGTGGCGGCGGGCGGGTGAGCGCGTGATCCTGACCAACGGCGTTTTTGACGTGCTGCACGTGGGGCACGTGCGCTACCTGCGCGCGGCCAAGGCGCTGGGCGGACGGCTGGTCGTCGCCGTGAATGCCGATGCCAGCGTGCGAGCCCTGAAGGGCGAAGGACGTCCCCGCATGCCGGCTACCGAGCGCGCTGAACTCCTGGCCGCTCTGGAAGGGGTGGACGCGGTGGTTATTTTCGAAGAGCCGGACGTGCGCGCCCTGATCCGCGAACTACGCCCCGACATCCACGCCAAAGGCACGGACTACACCGCCGAGAGCGTCCCCGAACGGGACGTGGTTGCCGAATGCGGCGGCCGGGTTGCGATTGTGGGTGACCCGAAGGACCATTCCACCAGCGAAATGATCCGCAAATGGAACGCATCCTGATCGCGCGCCTGGGCGCGATGGGTGACGTGCTGCACGGCCTGCCGGCTGTAGCCGCCCTGCGCCGCGCGCTTCCTTCCGCGAGGATCGACTGGGTGATCGAGCCGCGCTGGGCAGAACTGCTCTGCGCCGCAGGCGAAGCACGCACCGCCCAGCGTTCTCCGCTGAAGCCTCTGGTGGATACGGTGTACGAGGTGGACACGCGCGCGTTGCGCTCGGCGTCAGCCTGGGAGTGGAGACAGGCGGCGGACACGCTGCGCCGCATCCGCGCCGCGAAGTACGACGTCGCGATCGATCTCCAGGGATCCATGAAGTCGGGCCTGATCACCGCGCTCAGCGGGGCGCGTGAGGTGGCCGGCCTTGCACGAACGCGGGAAGCCCCGGCCGCAATGCTTTACCACCGGCGCGTCGCAGCGCAGGCCAGTCACGTGATCGAACAGAACCTGGAATTAGTGGCTGGAGTGGCAGGAAACATTGCTCCCGCGCCCGCCGAACTTCCGCACGACCGCGGCGCCGATGCCTGGTGCGAACTCGAACTGCGCAAGCGCGGACGGTATGACTATGCGCTGCTCAGTCCAGGTGTGGGCTGGGGCGCCAAGCGCTGGCTGGCCGAGCAGTACGGTGAAGTGGCCAAGCGGCTGGCCGGCGAGGGCCTGTGGTCGTTCATTAATACCGGACCGGGAGAGGAATCACTGGCCAGGAAAGTCGAGGCCGCGAGCCAGGGTACCGCCGCGCGCATCTCCTGTACTGTCGGTTTGCTGATTGCGCTCACGCGCCGGGCCAAGCTGTTCGTCGGCGGGGACTCGGGTCCGACGCATCTGGCGGCTGCGTTGGGGATCCCTGTCGTCGCCATCTTTGGTCCCACGGATCCGAACCGCAATGGGCCGTATGGAACGCGTTCCGTGGTCCTGCGCAGCGCGGAGAGCCGCACCTCCTATTCGCACGTCTCGACACCCGACCCCGGCCTGATGAGCATCACCGCAGAGCAGGTGACGGAGGCGGCGCGCCAGATGCTGAAGGGCGGCCATGGCTAGCTGGCAGCAGACTGCGCGTCGTATCCGCGTGCCGCTGAGCTTCGCATTCGCGGCAGTGTACTTGTGGCTGGCGCAGCCGTCGTGGACTTCGATCGCGGCGGGCAGCGTGGTGGCGCTGCCTGGGTTGTGGCTGCGAGCAGTGGCCTCCGGCCACGTCCACAAAGATACGGAACTCGCCACCACCGGCCCCTACGCGTATACGCGCAATCCTCTTTATGCGGGCTCGCTGGTGCTGGCGGCGGGGTTTGCGGTGGCGGCGCGCAGTCCGTGGGTGGTGTTGCTGATGCTGCTGATGTTCGTGGGCGTGTACCTGCCGGTGATCCGTTCGGAAGAGGAGTATCTGCGGCGCACGTTTCACGAGTTTGAAGAATATGCGCGGCGAGTGCCGCGACTGCTGCCGCGTCTGCGTGCCGAAGCGGGCGCGCAGGGGAGTTTTTCAGCGGACCTCTACCGCCGGCACCGCGAGTACAATGCCGTGCTCGGCGTCGCGGGGATGATGGCGGCGCTGGCCGCTAAGATAGTGTGGTTTCCGCGTTGATGCGGACCCGCGTGAGCGTCGCCTTTTCCCAACGCGCGAGTAATTGGGCCGCCTGGCTTGCCTGCCTGCTGCTGGCGTGGGTCCAATTCGGAGCGCAGGAGCCGGTGCAGCCTCCGGCCGCGTTGCAGGAACCGGCCGCCGCGCCGGTTGCGGAAATCCGGCCGCCGCAGCCCGGACACCGCTTTCCCAACGGCGAGACCTGGGTGTACCAGGTGGAGTGGCGCATCTTCGATGCGGGCGTGGCCACGCTGCGTACCGAACCCGCCGGCCGCGAGCAGCGCGTCACCGCAACCGCCAGCACGACGGGCGTGGTCTCGCAGCTTTATGCCGTTCGCGACCGCTGGGAGAGCTTTTTCGACCCGCGCACCTTCTGCTCGCGACAGATCAGCAAGCACACGGAAGAGGGATACCGGCGGCTGGAGACCTCTCTCCGCTTCGACGCGGCGCGGCGCAAGGGCGTGCTGGAGGAAAAGAACCTGAAGACAGGCGCCACCAAGAAACTGGAAAGCGACACGCCCGCCTGCGTGACCGACGTGGTGTCCGGCCTCTACTATCTGCGTTCTCTTCCGCTCGAACCTGGTGAGACCTACACCTTTCCGGTGAGCGACGGCGCCAGGACGGTGAACGTAAGCGCGCTGGTCGAAGACCGCGAGGAAATCCAGGTCCCGGCGGGCACGTTCCAGACGCTGCGCGTGGGCCCCGCGCCTAACGAACCGGGCCAGGTGTGGATCTGGTATTCGGACGACGCCAACCGCATTCCGGTGCAGATGCGCGCGCGCATGATGTGGGGCACACTCACGTTCCGGCTGGAACGCATCGAGCACCGCTAGCAGTTCATTCCTTCACGATCCGCTCGACTTCCGCCAGGCAGCGGTCAATGTCCTTGTCGTCGTTGTAGATGTGCGGCGAAAAACGCACTGCGCCCAAGCGGGACGCGCACACGATGTTCGCCGCGCGCAGGCGGGCGACGACATCCGGGGATGGGAATTTGGGAAAACGAACCGCCAGCACTCCGGCCCGCCGGTCCGGGTCGCGGGGAGTGACAAGGCTCGCTCCCAGGGCTTCGAGGCCGCTCATGAGGCGCGACGTGAGGCGGAGGTTGTGCGTCAGGATGCGCTCGATGCCCAGCGCGAGCAGGTAGTCCATGGCGGAAGCCATCCCCAGTCCGGCCGAATAGGCGACGGTGGAGTACTCCATGCGGCGCGCCGACTGCGCCAGCGGGATGCTGGTGGCGTCGAATGCGTACGGGTCCACGGTGCTGCGCGGGCCCACGAAGGGCGGATCGAAGCGCGGCCAGATCTCCGGATGCAGATAGCAGAAGGCTGCGCCAAAAGGACCGCACAGCCACTTGTAGGAACTGCTGAGAACAATGTCGAGCTTGGCGGTACGCACGTCGAGTGGAACCACACCGGCTGATTGCGTGGCATCGAGCACGAGAAGAGCGCCGTGCGCGTGGGCAATGTCGGCGAGCTTCGCCGGATCGAGGCGGTGTCCGGTGGCGTACTGCACGTGGCTCACGCACACCGCGACGGTGTTCTTGTCTACCAGCTTCGCGACGTCATCCTCGGATAGTACTTCCGGATTTTTTGCGATGGGCGCCAGCCGGATTTCCGCGCCGGTGTCTTTCGCGATGCGCAGCCAGGGATAGGTGACGCTGGGAAACTCAATGTCGAGCGAGACGATGTTCTGGCCGGCGCGCGGGCGCAGCCATCCCGCCACCTGCGCGATGCACTCGGTGGCGCTGGTCATGATGGCCACGTCGTCCACGCCGGCGCCGATCAGCCGGGCGACGGAGCCGCGCGCGCCCTCGTAGACGCGAGATTCGGCGGCATCGTCGAAGCTGACCGTGCCCTGGCCGGCAATCTGCGCCTCGAAGGCCTGGATCTCGCGCTGCACCGGAACCGGAGTGACGGC
>JBOGLL010000210.1:0-1966 GCA_050746065.1 Terriglobales bacterium
CACAATGTGCTTCCCCACTCGCCGCACGCCTGCGATGCGCGCACTTTCCAGCACCGACACGATCTCCCGCGGCGGCGACTTCAAGGGCTCGGGCTTCTCGCCCAGCCACACCGATTCGATGGCGTCGCCGGTCACACGCCTCGCCAGCCCGCGAACAATGGTCTCGACTTCGGGAAGTTCGGGCATTGATTCAGTTATCAGTCGTCCGTGGCCAGTTGTTAGTGTGACAGAGGTGGCCCGTTCCGCCAACGACGACGCGCAACGTGCCCCACTTGGATGCTCTTGGCCGCCTTGCGACCCATGGTTTATCATTCCTCGGCACACGGTTCTCCCGCCTGCCTTCTTTGGACTCCGCAATACTTAAGCTTCGGCGGAAAGGAAGTGTGCCAGCCCGGACCCACGCGAGCCATTCTGGATACTAAGTACTGGGTACTAGGTACTGACTTCATGAACAAAGCAAAAACCGCGGTCATCGTCGGCGCCCAGTGGGGCGATGAGGGCAAGGGAAAAATCGTTGACGTCCTTTCCGACTCGTTTGATCTGGTCGCCCGCTATGCCGGCGGGCACAACGCTGGTCACACGGTACTGATCCGCGGCAAGAAGTTCATCCTGCAACTTGTGCCCTGCGGAGTGCTGCGCAAGGGATGCCAGGGCGTGATCGGCAATGGCGTCGTGCTCGATCCGCTGGCGCTGCTGAAAGAAGTCGCAGCGCTGCGGGAGGCGGGTGTGGCCGTGGACGGCAACCTGTTCATCTCCAGCCGCGCGCACGTCATCCTGCCCTACCACCGCATGCTGGAGCTGGCCTCAGAGAACGCGCCCGGACGCGTGAAGATCGGCACCACCTCGCGCGGCATCGGGCCGGCCTACGAAGACAAGATGGGACGCCGCGGCCTGCGTGTTGCCGACCTGCTCGACCTCGCGCTGCTCAAAACCCACATCGAGAACGCCTGCCGCGAGAAGAACCTGATCGCGCATGCGCTGTTCAATTCCGAGCCGCTCGATCCCGACAAGATGTATGAGGAATACGCCGCGGCGGCGAAGCAGATTACGCCCTTCGTCTGCGACACCACTGTGCTGCTCAATCGCGCCATCGCCCAAGGCAAGAGCGTGATGTTCGAAGGCGCGCAGGGGACGATGCTCGACATTGACCACGGCACTTACCCCTTCGTCACTTCCTCCAGCGCCACTTCGGGCGGCGCCGTCATCGGTACGGGCGTTGCGCCCACTGCTATCCAGACCGTTATCGGTGTGACCAAGGCGTACTGCACGCGCGTGGGCGGCGGCCCCTTCCCCAGCGAAGAGTTCGGTCCCATCGGTGACCAGTTGCGTGCCCGCGGCAGCGAGTTCGGTGCCGTTACTGGACGCCCGCGCCGCTGCGGTTGGATGGACCTGCCCCTGCTCCGTTACTCGGTAATGCTGAACGGCATTTCCTGGCTGGTCATCACCAAGCTGGACGTGCTCGATGAGCTGAAGGAAATCCCTGTCTGCACGGGGTACACCATCAAGGGAAAGAAGACCTCCGACCTTCCTGCGCAGGCCCTGGGCTACGACCAGCTCAAGTGCGTCTACAAGACGTTGCCGGGATGGCGGACTTCGACCGCCGGCATCACCAGCTTTTCGAAGCTTCCGGCCAAAGCACAGCAATACTTGCGCTTCCTTGAATCCGAGAGCGGCGCAAAAATCGGCATGGTGTCCACCGGGCCGGACCGCGAGCAAACGATCTTCATGGACGACTTCCGCACCGCCCTGGGGCTTGTTCCGAGCCGCAGCGGCAAGGGCCGCGTGGGCACGGGCGCCCGCGCCCGTGCGGCCGCCCCGAAGGGGCGGCAAACTCGCGCAACCCGGCCGCGCCAGCGCCGCGGATAGGACACATCGCCGGCTTGGTCGACCATCAGCGCGTCTCGCGTGAGACGCGCAAGCCTGCAGAGCGACAGCGCCGTAGGCGCGGCATAGGATAGCCCAAGGT
>JBOGLL010000211.1:0-4535 GCA_050746065.1 Terriglobales bacterium
GACCGGGAGGCCTTTCGTGTGTTCTATGAGGCCTACAAGGACCGCGTGTATTCCATCGCATTGCATTTCACCGGCGAGGAAAACACGGCACGCGACCTGGCCCAGGACGTGTTCGTCAAGCTCTATGCCGTCCTGCCGCAGTTTCGCGGTGACTCTGACTTTGACACCTGGCTCTACCGCCTGGTGGCCAACGCTTGCATGGACGAACATCGCAAACGGCGCCGCTGGCTGCCGCTCGGGGACGAGGCGCTGGTGAAACCATCGGGAGCAGAATCGCAGGAGCAGAGCGCGATGCGCAGCGAGCTTGCCACCACGGTCCGAGCCGCCGTCAGCGAACTCGACCCGCGGTTCCGCCTGCCGGTGCTGCTACGCTATCTGCAAGGTCTGTCCTACGACCAGATCGCCGGCGCGCTGGGCTGTTCGAAGGGAACTGTGGCCTCGCGTTTGAATCGCGCCCACAAACTGCTGGCCAAGCGTCTCGGACATTTGCGGGGACAACTCGCCACCGGAGGCCGCGGTGTTTAACCGCCAGTCGTTTATCCGTCACTCGGGCGACCGGCTCTCCGCCTACTGCCAGGGCGAGCTCCCGGCTGCAGAAGCCCGCCAGCTCGGGCAGCATCTCGAATCCTGCGAGAACTGCCGCCAGGAGTACGAAGAAATCAGATTGGGCATCGCGCTGGCCGAGAACCTCGCTGCGGTTCCGGCGCCGACCGCGCTCTGGGCGGGCATCGAGCGTGTGCTCGACAAGAAAGGGCCGGCCGTTTCTCCTTTCGGCGTTACAGGATGGCTCACACGGCGCGCTGCTTTTGCGGCAGCCGCAATCGTGCTGCTGATGGCGACTCTTGTCTGGTACACGCAGTTGCGCGCGCCTGTGCGTCTGATCGTGGCCGCTGCTGACCCTTCCAGCCTGGAGCGCGCCGCGCTGGAGCAGCATCGCGCCCTGAATTCGGGAAGCGAGCGCCTTGAGTACGTCTCCACCACGCCCGGCGACCTGCGCCGCTGGATCCGCCAGCAGTCCGGGCTTTCCGCGGGGCTCGCAAACCTTCAGGGCACGCCTGATGCGGCACGTTTCCAGCCCGTGGGCGCGCGTATCATCCGGGTGAATGGCGTGCAGGCCGCGGTGGTGGCCTACCTCGTGGACGCGAACCATGTCACCATCGTCACCGCGCGCCTCAGCGACCTGAAGGATGCACCCGGTGTCGGCTGGTTTTCGAAAAATGTCTCCTACCGCGACCTGCCGGCGCAGGATCTGAAGGTCCTCACCTGGGGCAGCGGTGGCCAGGCGTACGTGATGGTTTCGGGCCTGGCCGGATTCGGGCAGCAAAGCTGTTTCATCTGTCACGCCGACGAGGAGCACCGGCAGAAGATCCGCAACGCAAAGCCCGAGCGCTCGAGTCGGTGGGAATATGGAGTGAGACCATGAAGTCCATACCTTCATTGCGCGTTGTCCTTCCCGCCTTGCTGCTGGCCGCGTTTGTCCTGATGGCCAACGCCGGCGGCCCGCTTTGCTGGGACGAGGCAGAGAAAGAACGGGTCAAAACGGAAAGGGCGGCGCCCGCGGCGGAGGACGGCCGCTCCACACAGGAGCGTGAACGGTTGCTGGCCATGGGCCGCGAGCTGTTCTTCGAACGCTGTGGCAGCTGTCATGACGCCGATGGCTCGAAGCCTATGGCCGACGGTCCGCCGCTCAGCCAGCGCAGGGTGCCGGAAGAAAAGGTCTCTCGTGTGGTGGATTCCCGCTTCAAAAAGGCTACCGAAGAGCAGCGTCGCGCCGTCAAACTGCATATCAACAAGTTCATGAAGCGCTGACCGCCAGGCGGGCGAGACGCCGGCGCTACAACAGGTTCGGAAGCGCTGATCGTTAGGTGGGTGAGACGCCGCATGACAGCCGGCGAGACGCCGGCGCTACGACAGGTGCATCAGCGTTGAAGATCGGCGAGCTACGCTCGCCCGCCCAGCCGGGGGCGGCTGGGTCTACGTGGGATTGGAGACTCGAAAATCCGGCGCCGGTTCTCGTAGAATGAGGGCCTTCGCCAACCGCCAGGAGGACGCATGGCCATCTCCCTGAACGTGAATGGAAAAGATCGAAGCGTGGACGTCGGCCCTGAGACGCCGCTGCTCTGGGTGCTGCGCGACACACTGGAACTCACGGGCACCAAGTTCGGCTGCGGCGCCGGACTCTGCGGCGCCTGCACCGTGCATCTCGACGGCACGGCGGTGCGCTCCTGCTCGACGCCGGTATCGGCCGCGGCGGGGAAGCGCATCACCACCATCGAAGGCTTATCTGTCGATCGCAGCCACGTGCTGCAGCAGGCTTGGATCGAGGAAGACGTTCCGCAATGCGGATACTGCCAGCCCGGCCAGATCATGGCTGCGGCCGCGCTGCTGGCGAAGAACGCGAAGCCCAGCGACGCCGACATTGACTCCGCTATGTCCGGCAACCTGTGCCGCTGCGGCACCTACCAGAGGATCCGCCGCGCGATCCACCGCGCCGCCAAGGGAGGTGCGCAATGAGCCCGGTTACGCGTCGCGATTTTCTCGTTGCCTCCACCGCCGCTGGCGCCGGCCTGGTGATCGGTCTCTACGTGCCCGGGCGCCGTGGCGGCGCCAAGGTCTTCGCGCCCAATGCCTGGCTGAAGGTCACTCCCGACAACCGCGTGACCATCGTGGCGGCCCGTCCGGAGATGGGCCAGGGCGTGCGCACGTCGCTGGCGATGGTAGTGGCCGAAGAATTGGAAGTGGACTGGAGCAAGGTCAGCGTCGAGCCTGCGCCCTTGAACCGCGCGCTTTACGGCGACCAGTCGGTGGGCGGCAGCGCCAGCGTGAAGGAATCGTATGAGCCACTGCGCAAGGCCGGCGCCGCCGCGCGCGACATGCTGCTCACTGCCGCGGCCACGCGCTGGGGTGTGCTCAAGTCCTCGTGCCGCGCGGAGCAGGGAAGCGTGGTGCACGCGGCCAGCAATCGCCGCCTCACCTACGGCGAGCTCGCTGAAGAGGCTGGACGCTTGCCGGTGCCGCTCGATCCGCGGCTCAAGGATGCCAAGGACTTTCGCCTTATCGGCAAGCCGGTGAAGCGTGTGGACACGCCATCAAAAACCGACGGCAGCGCACAGTTCGGCATTGATTTTCGCCTGCCCGGGATGAAGTACGCTGTGGTGGCCCGCCCGGTGACCATCGGCGCCAAGGTGAAAGACTTCAATCCCGCTGAGTCGAAGGCGATCAAGGGGGTTCGCGACGTCGTCAAGGTTCAGGACAACGCCGTCGCCGTGATCGCCGACAACGTGTGGGCGGCGCTGGAGGGCCGCCGAGTCCTCAACGTGAATTGGGACGCGGGCCCTTACGCCGGACTCAATAGCGCCGACATCCGCAAGAGCGTCGTAGAAAAGGCCGCGACGCCGGGCGTGGTATGGCGCAGCGAAGGTGACGCCGAGCGCGCCTTGCGCGGCGGGCGCTCGGTTTCCGCCGAGTACGAGGTCCCGTTCCTCGACCACGCTCCCATGGAGCCCATGAATTGCACCGCCAGCTTCTCGAACGGCCGCTGCGAGCTTTGGGTGCCGACGCAGGTGCCCGGATCGGTGCAGGCGGAAGTGTCGAGCGCGCTGGGGGTCGAGCGCGACGCCGTGGCGGTGAACATCACTCTGCTGGGCGGAGGTTTCGGCCGCCGCCTCGAAGAAGACTACGCCGTCGAAGCCGCGCTCATTTCCAAGGCAGCGGGCGCGCCGGTGAAAGTGCTGTGGACGCGCGAGGACGACATGCGTCACGGCTTCTACCGGCCCACCAGCTACCACGTGCTGCGCGCGGCGGTGGACGGGCAAGGTTTTCCGGTCGCCTGGTCGCACAAGATCGTGGCGCCTTCCATTCTGGCGCGTTGGGAGAAAGAGATCCTGAAGAGCGGTGACGACCCGGTAGTCACCAGCCAGTCACCCAACCTGTACAACATCCCCAACATGAAGCTGGAGTACGTGCTGGCGCAGACGCCGGTACCCATCGGCTGGTGGCGCTCGGTGTACGCCTCGCAGGTGGCGTTTGCGCATGAAGCCTTCTTCGACGAAGTCGCCGCCCTCGGCGGCAAGGACCCATTCGAGCTGCGCAAGCGTCTGTTGCAGCCCGATCGCGAGGTGAAGTCGGGAGGCGATACTTACAACACCGGCCGCCTGCGCGGCGTGCTGGAACTCGCCGCCGAGAAGGCGGGATGGGGCAAGCCGCTGCCTGCAGAACGCTTCCGCGGCATCGCGTGTTATCCCGCGTTCGACACTTACGCCGCGGAGGTGGCGGAAGTCTCGATCGAAGAAGGAAACATTCGCGTGCATCGCGTGGTGTGCGCCATCGACTGCGGGCGTGCCGTCAACCCCGGCATCATTGCGCAGCAGGTAGAAGGCGCCGTGGTGTTCGGCCTGTCGGCCGGGCTCAAGGGCGCCATCACCATCGAGAACGGTGGCGTGAAGCAGGGCAACTTCGACGAGTACGAACTGTTGCGGATGCACGAGGCGCCGGAAGTCGAAGTCCACATCGTGCCCAGCGAGGAAAAACCTACG
>JBOGLL010000212.1:0-2742 GCA_050746065.1 Terriglobales bacterium
GTTCCGGCGCGGGTTTCAATCCGGCTTGCATCAATGCCCTTCTCCTTCACCAGGTACTCCTTCGAGTTGTCGGCGCGCTGCATGGCCACTTTGGCGCTGCGGCGCTCGGTCGCATCGGCCTGGCCCACGATCACAGCACGGGCGTCGGCGTCACGCTGCAGGCGCAGCGCTACGTCGTCCAACGCCGCCTTGCAGGCGTTGTCCACGCGAGCCGGCCTGGCCGTGTTGACGAAGGCGCACTCGTTGATCTTCTCCGCCTGCGGTGGCGGCGGCGGCACCGTCACGTTCACGCGCGTGCTGGTACTGTCCGACAGACCACGATCATCGGTGCAGGTGGTGTTGATGGTGACCGTTGAAGCCGGCAATCCTGCCGTGTCCAGTTGCGCCGTGGCGCCGCTGTCCGACAGACGACCGCTGCTGGTGTTCCAGCTATAGCTCAGCGAACGGTTGTCCGGGCTGTTGCAGGTGCAGGAAATGGTGGAAGGATCGCCCGACATGACGGTCGTCGGATTAGCCGAGCAGGAGATGCGCGGCGGATTCCTCGGCGGTTCCTTCACCGAGAAGCTGGCCGAGCAGGAAGCCGACAGCTTTCCGTCGCTCACCGACGAAGTCACCGTGTAGCTGCCCGGCGCCAGGCCGGCAGTATCCACCGTGGCCACGTTGTCCTGGCCCTTGGCGCTGCCGCCGGTGGAAGTCCAGGAATAGGTCAGCGGCTTGCCTTTGCGGAAGTTGGCTCCGGTAGCCGTAACTCGCACCGGCTCACCCGCCATCACTTCGGAGGGTTCCGCCGTACAACTGGCGCTGGGAGGAATGGGTTCTTCGCCCCCGAACTTCACCACGATGCCGGTACGCAGCCGCGCTCCCGCCAGGTTAGGCCGGTCGAGGGGAGCGAAGTTGTGGTGCGCCCATACGTAGTCCGCTTCAATAATCTTCCAACTGAATCGCTTGTTGATGCTGAGGTCCAGCCCGCCACCCACGGCGATGCCGAATCCGCTGTCCGCCCCTAACCCGATCGGTGACAAACGGTGCAGGCCGAACAGGGCGTGGCCGTAAGGCGTGATCTTGTTGTCCGAGCGAATGCTGAACCGCGGCCCGGCCATAATAGTGCCCACGTCGGCGTTATCTCCGTAATTGCCGCCAAAATCCAGGGAGAGTCCCCAGTACTTATCCACGTTATACGTGGCCGTGGCTCCCCAGCCTTTGGGCATTTCATCCAGGGACGTGCCGGCGATGTTGCCGCCGGGCTCCATCCACGCGTAGCCGGCGAAGATGTCCCACTTGGGGACCTCTTCGTCCTGCGCCCAGACCACCGGGGACGCCAGTCCGAGGGCCAGCACCATCGCCACCAATATGGAGCGCCAAAGAGATATCTTTGTATCGACTTGCATATCGTCATCCTCCGGAACTTCCACGAGAACTGTGAACAGAGAACCGCGACTGCCGGGAAATCGAACCTTGCAAAACGTTGAAAGCGTGGCGCCAGACAGAACTCGGCCGCGCCGGGTAATTGTACCCCATGGGGCCACCATTGCCAACCAAACCGGCGAGGTTCCCGGAACCGGGGTCGGAAGGCGCGTAATCGGACCCGGCCGGCTCCTCGGGTTGTGGTGATAGCATGTTTGGTGATCCGGAAGCAACCTTTCCCAGGAGGATTTCAACATGAGTACCCGGAACCAATCCTTGTCTTGCTTGGCGGTGTGCATGGCGTTGCTCGCGCCGCTGGCTGCCGACGAAGGCCATCATCACGGCCCGGCCGGTGGTGAGACCTTGGGGACGGTGAAGTTCCCTGTTTCCTGCGCTGCCAGCGTGCGTTCCGACTTCCAGCGGGGCGTGGCCATGCTGCATTCCTTCTGGTACGAAGAAGCCGAGAAGACTTTTCTGGCAGTCGCGCAGAAGGACCCAGGGTGCGCCATGGCGCACTGGGGCTTGGCCATGAGCCTGTACCATCCGCTGTGGACGCCTCCCAGCGCGCCCGAGCTTGCTCGGGTCCGCGAAGCGCTGCGTGCCGCAAGGGCGGCGAAACGCACAACGCCGCGCGAATCCGCTTATCTCGCCGCCGTCGAGGCCTACTACTCCGCGGACCGCACCGAATACCGCGATCGTGCTCTGGCCTACGAGAAGGCCATGGAGCAGTTGCATCGGCAACACCCTCGCGATCGGGAAGCCGCGGTGTTCTACGCGCTCTCCCTGCTGGGCACCGCCCTTCCTTCCGATAAGACGTACGCCAATCAGAAGAAGGCCGGCGCGATCCTGCAGAAGATTTTCGCCGAGCAGCCGCTGCATCCCGGCGTGGCCCACTACCTCATCCACAGTTACGACTACCCCGCGCTCGCCCAGCTCGGGCTTGACCCGGCGCGGCGTTACGCGAAGATCGCGCCTTCCGTCCCGCACGCCCTCCACATGCCGTCGCACATCTTCATCCGACTGGGCCTGTGGAACGACGCCATCTCGTCCAACCAGGTTTCTGCGCAGGCGGCACGCGCCTACAGCCGCAAGATGGGATGGGACGGCGCCTGGGACCAGCAGCTCCACGCCATGGACTACCTCGCCTACGGCTACCTGCAGAGCGGACAACCGGCGGACGCGCGGCGCGTGCTGGAAGAACTGGTGTCCATCAAGAAGTCCCACACTGACACCCTCACCTCCAGTTTCGCCTTTGCTGCCATACCCGCGCGTGTCGCCATAGAACTGCGCCAGTGGGAAGAAGCGGCGAAGCTCGAGCCCCGTCCTGGGACCGCGGCC
>JBOGLL010000213.1:0-6158 GCA_050746065.1 Terriglobales bacterium
TCCCGGCCTGCTCGAGTACCGCTCGCCCTCGGCGGTGGAATCGCCTGAGGTCGAGTGCATCATCGTGGAGAGCGTGGATCCGGAAGGGCCGTTCGGCGCCAAAGAGTGCAGTGAAGGTTCGCTCGCGGCCACCATTCCCGCCATCTCCAACGCCATCTACGATGCCGTGGGCGTGCGCCTGCGCGAAGTCCCGTTCACGCCCGAGCGGGTGCTGGCGGCGCTGCGCGCCAAGAAAAACGACAAGAAGCTTGACCTCACGCAGAACTCCGACCCCACCCGCCCCACGGGCTTTCGCGAGCATGGCGGCGCGTTGTGGTATCGGGGCAAGGGGCCGGAGCGGCATCCGCAGGATCCGGCGAGGCGAGAGGGGAACAACGGTGCGGAATAGGAGCAAAAGCGAACCACAAAGGACACCAAGGTTGCACGAAGGCTCGAATCGTCCCTTCGTGAGCCCTTCGTGTCCACTGTGGTTGGCTTTAGTTTTGGGTTCACAATGAGCCTCCCTGACTTCCAACTCCTGCGCCCGCGCACGGCTGCCGAAGCGGTGGACCTGCTCCGCAAGCACAAGCCGCAGATCCTGGCCGGAGGCACCGACTTGGTTCCTTCCATGCGGCAGCGGCTGTTCACGCCGCCCTACGTGATGGACATTCGCGGCATTGAGGAACTGCGGCGCATTCGGACCGTGCCCGGCCAGGGCGTCGAAATCGGGGCACTGGTTACGCTGACCGCCATCGAGGACTCCGAATTCCTGCGCCGCAATTACCGCGTCCTGCACGAAGCCGCAGGGACGGTGGCTTCGCCCATCCTGCGCAATCTGGGGACGCTCGGCGGCAACATCTGTCTGGACACGCGCTGCCTCTGGTACAACCAGTCGCTCACCTGGAGGAAGTCGTGCGGATTCTGCATCAAGAAGGACGGCGACCTGTGCCACGTGGCGCCCGGCGGGAAAAAGTGCTGGGCCGTGTTCTCCGGCGACACCGCGCCCGCGCTTCTCTGCCTGGGTGCAGACGTCGAAATCGCCGGTCCGCGCGGAACCCGGCGTGTTCCTCTGAGCAAGTTCTATACGAACGTTGGTGACGCGCGCATGAAGCTGGAGCCGGACGAGCTACTCACCCGCGTCTTTTTGCCGGAATCGTCAGCCGGATGGCGCGGCGCCTATCTGAAGCTGCGGGTACGCGGCGCGATTGACTACCCGCTTGCCGGCGTGGCCGTAGCACTCAAGAAGACCAATGGCAAGGTGGAGGACGCGCGGGTCGCCATTACCGCGGTGAATCCGGCGCCGTTGCTGGTGCCCGGCGCCGAGCACGCTCTGCGGGGCAGAGAAGTGGATGAGTACGCGGCCACCGTGGTCGGTGAGCTGGCCGCACGTCTGGCCAAACCGCTCACTACCTCAGCCCTCACCCCCGAGTACCGGCGGGAGATGGTGCGCGTCTACGCGAAACGCGCCGTGCTGGCCGCGGCGTACGGGTAGCCCTTCACCACCGAGACACAGAGGCAGCGAAGCAATTCTTTTGTGTTGGCAACGCGCCGCCGTATTCCTGCTGCCGACTAACGACCAACGACCAACGACTAACGACTAACGACTGCCTTGATCACCGACTGTCACGTCCACATCATGCCCATGCACCTCTTCAAGCCCGCCGCACTGGCGGCCATCAAGAGGAAGCGGGAAAACTTTGCCGAGATTGAGGAACTGTGCCGCTCTCCCAAGGCGTTCCTGAAGCACCTGGACGCGGTGGGCATTGACCGTGCTGTGCTCATCAACTATGTGGCGCCGGAAGTGATGGGGCTCACGCCCGAGGTCAACGACTTCGTGGCCAGGTATGTGAAAGAAGACCCGGCGCGGCTGATTTCCTGCGGCAGCATCCATCCGCGGCACACGGCGAACGTGCTGGCTGACGTGGAACAGATCGTGCGCCTGGGCATCCGCATGATCAAGATCCATCCGCCGCACCAACTCCTCTATCCCAACGATTACCTGAGCGGCGTGAGTGAACTGGAAATCCTCTATCGCGCGGCCGAGGCCAACGGCATCCCGGTGATGATCCACACCGGTACGTCCATCTTCCCGGGCGCACGCAACAAGTATGGCGACCCCATTTACGTGGACGACGTGGCCGTGGATTTCCCCAGGCTGAAGATCCTGCTGGCACACGGCGGTCGCCCGCTGTGGATGGAGACCGCGTTTTTCCTCGTCCGGCGGCACCCTAACGTCTATCTGGACATCAGCGGCATTCCGCCCAAGTCGCTGCTGCGTTACTTCCCCCGCCTGGAGGAAATCGCCGCGAAGACCTTGTTCGGCACCGACTGGCCCGGCCCCGGCATCCCCGACATGAAGAAGAACCTGGACGACTTCCGCACCTTGCCGCTATCGGCGGAGACGCGGGAGCAGATCCTGAGCCGGACGGCGCTGAGCATCTGGCCGGTGTAGGACTTCAACCCAGAGACGCGGAGTCGTAGAGGAAGCGTGGTTGTCTAATAGCCTGAGGGTCCAGCCCGCTTGCGCGCGGGCCGTTTGCGCTCCGGCTTGGGTCCCAGCAGTTCATCGGCTAGCGCCGCAGCGCCGTAAATCTTGCGCAGCGCTTCCTGGATGCCGCGCGCATCCACAGCCACCGAACGCCCGATCTTGTCCGAGTACTGGAAATTCCACGACAGCGATTGGATGTTGCCGTCGAAGATAATGCCCACCAGTTCGCCCGCCTTATCCACCACCGGGCTGCCGGAACTGCCGCCGATGATGTCAGGCGTGGAGACGAAGTTGAACGGCGTGCGCAGCAGCAGTTTGCGTTTGTTTTTCGTCCAGCTTTCTGGAAGCTGCCAGGGCGGCTGATTGGCGTGTGCGGCGGCGTGCTGGTAGGTGCCGCCTAGAGTGGTGAAGTAAGGCACTGGCTTGTTGTTCTCGCTATATCCGCGCACGGCGCCGTAGCTCAGCCGGAGGGTGAAGGTGGCGTCGGGGGGCTCGGCAGCACCGTGTGCGGCGAAGCGCGCCTGGGCGATGACGGCGCCGTAGCGGCGGCTGACGGAGTCAACTTCATCATCGTAGGTCTTACGCGCGGCGCGGGCCTCGCGCTCCACGTTGCGCATGATCACGATCAGCGGGTCGTCGCTCTTCTCGATGGCCTTCGAGCCGCCTTCATAAAGCTGCCGGCGCACCGCGACGTCGTCCAGATGCGTTCCCGCAATGAGGTGACGCGCGACCTCGGCCGGGTCTTTGCCTTTCAGGATGCGCTCCAGGGTCACGCTGCCCGCGCCCATGTGGTCGCGCATCTCGGCCAGGGAGTCCGCCAGCACCACCGTCTCCAGAGACTTGTAAACTGGTGCGGTGGAGAACAGGTCCAGTTCGAGTGAGGCCAGGGCGGAGTCGCGATACTCGCGTATCCGCTGTTCGTTAGGCCGGGCGCGCTCTGCGGCGGCACGCACCAGGTGCCGCGCCAGGAAGCTCAACTCTCCCCGGAATCCCGCGCGTCGTTCCAGAAATGTGTACGGCAGGAAGATCTGCTGGTTGGTTTCCATCGCCTGCGCGATTTCCTTGTAGGCGGTTTCCAGATCTTTCGTCTTCGCGGCGGCGCGCAGTTCATCTTCGTCGGCTTGGCGGGCTCCCATCAGCCATTCGTCGTTCAGGCCAGCCTGATAGCCGGTGACGGCCTTGAAGGAGTTCTCCAGGCTCTGGATGTTGTCGGCGGCGATGCGGGCGTTCTCCGCGGACGCAGCGGCAAACTTCTTGTGCAGTGCGATGCGCCGCTGGTACGACTTCAGCAGGAAGGGATAGTTCACGTCCCGCAGGAACTCCAGCTCCGCCATGGTCTTCAGCCGTCCCGTGGACCCGGGATGCCCGGAGACGAACACCAGGTCGCCCTCCTTCACTCCGGTTTTCGACCACTTGAGGTGATGAGGAGTCGCCGCCGGCTTGTCGTTTTCGTAAACACGGAAGAAAGCCACGTCCAGGTCGTAGCGCGGGAAATTGAAGTTGTCCGGGTCGCCACCGAAGAAGGCAATGTCCGACTCGGGAGCGAACACCAGGCGGACGTCGGTGTACTTCTTGTACTTGTAGAGATGGTAGCCGCCGCCCGAGTAGAGGTTCACGATGTCACAGCGCAGGCTGGTGGCTGCAACGCATTCCTTCTCGATCGTGGACATGGCGGCGCGCTGTGCCTGCCCGGCTTCCGCGGCCGACATTTTGGGCTTCACTCCCGCGTTCACGCGAGCGGTAACGTCTTCCAGATCCTGGAGGACATTCAGTTCCAGGTTGGGGCATTTAGCTTCCTCCGCGCGAGTGCGGGCGTAAAAGCCGGTCTTGAGAAAATCCTTGCCTTCCGACGAAAGCTGAGCGATGCACTCCGAG
Organism: Terriglobales bacterium; assembly: GCA_050746065.1. GTDB lineage: Bacteria > Acidobacteriota > Terriglobia > Terriglobales > Acidobacteriaceae > CAZXVY01. The sequence continues at coordinate 4,343 of JBOGLL010000213.1, forward strand.
GCCACGTGGTGGTTGGTAAACGTAAGGCCGTCGGCGGAAACAAATGACCCGGAGCCTCCGTTGTTGAAGCGCACCGACGACAGGCGCACGTGGTCCAGCCATTCCTGTGAGGGCTCAAAGCCGTAGGCGGCCTTGATCTTGTCCTTGGGGACGGCGTTGAACAGCCACATACCCTCGTCGGCGAGGACAGGAGTCAACAGCAGGGCACACAGGGAAGCAGCCAGAAGGCAGCGTCGGGTCATGCATTTCTCCGGAGACCGGAAGGGCGACTGGACCTACAAAGAGATCCATTTCCAATATACCGGTTCTAGCGGGACTGGCGCAAAATGACAAGTCGTCGGTTTGAAATGGTGGAGGCCGCGACAAGCACCAGCATGTGGCAGGATATGACTAGAGCGTGTTTCATAAATAGTTTTTTGAAAGGGCGCGGCTCGGTAGGTCGGGCCTTCAGGCTCGACTCGCGCAGCGACCGCGCCGCTCAGGGCCGAGAATCATGCGGCTTTAGCCACTGAGGGGTGAGGAGAAGAACGGTCAAACGCTATTTATGAAACAAGCTCTAATGTCTATAGGCCCTCGACCATGCGCCGAAAGATGATACCCATCCCAGGGAAGCTCCCTGGGCACCTAGCGGGCTGGAAGTGCGCACTTTGCAAGTGGCAGTACGAGGTGAGCAGTGTTCTCGCCACTGGAGAGGTGGTTGGGATTATTGGTATCCGCTCAAAGGAACACGCCCGCGCTCAAGAGCGGTTTCAGGAGCATGCTTGCCACCAACCTCGAGATTCAAGCTAGTCACTGCCGATTTGGAATCGCCGGGCGGTTTGGGGTATAAAGATGGGCTTGCCGGATGAATCCGGCACATCGCTTCCGACCCGAAGCCGCAATACTTGCGCTATCATTTTCCGAGGAAGGCTTATGTCCACCGCAGCAGCGCCGGCCAAGGGTTTGGAAGGGGTAGTCGCCGCCACTTCCAGCATCTGCTACATCGACGGCGAACAGGGCATCCTCGCCTACCGCGGCATTGACATCCACGAGCTGGCTACCAACTCCACCTTTGAAGAAACCTGCGCGCTGCTGTGGTTCGGCAAGCTGCCTACACGCAAAGAACTGGACGACGTTCGCGCCCACCTGGCCGCGGAACGCAAGCTGCCGGAAGCCATCCTGACGCTGCTTCGCCAGGCGCCCAAGTCGGCGCTTCCCATGGAAGTGCTGCGCACCGCGGTTTCCGCGCTGGCGTTCTACGATTCGGACGCGCACGCCTCGCCCGCCGACCGCGAGGCCAACCTGCGCAAGACCTATCGTCTTACTTCGCAGATAGCGGCCATCGTGGCCTGCTACGACCGCATCCGTAAGGGCCGCGCGGTGGTGGACCCGGACCGCTCGCTCTCGCACGCGGCCAATTTCCTGCTGCAGCTCAACGGCGAGAAGCCGTCAGAGACGGCGGAGAAGGCCTTCGACATCGCGCTGATCCTGCACGCCGACCACGAGCTCAACGCATCTACGTTTGCCGCGCGTGTGGTAGCGGGCACGTTGTCAGACATGCATTCCGCCATCACTGCCGGCATCGGCGCGCTCAAGGGACCGCTGCACGGCGGAGCCAACGAAGAAGTCATGAAGATGCTGTACGAGATCGATAAGAGCGGCGCCGACCCGGTGGAATACGTCCGCGGACTGCTGGCGCAGAAGAAAAAAATCTCCGGCTTCGGTCACCGCGTTTATCACACCGAAGACCCGCGGGCCACGCACCTGCGCAAGATGTCGCGCGAGCTGGGCCAGTCTAGCGGCAAAGGCAAGTGGTACGACATGTCCGCCAGGATCG